>JALRJJ010000091.1 GCA_023255095.1 bacterium | reverse complement strand
TTATATTTCCATATCCTTTTGTCGTGGAAGTAATAAAATTATGGGCATTTGTTATTACATATCCGTCAGAATTTATCAAAAATCCTGATCCCCTAGTTCTTTCTTTAACTAAATCTTCTTTATAAAACCATCCAACTCTTTCAAAAGTGGAATTTATTTGATCAGCATAAATTGCTACAATTGCAGGAGACGCTATTTGAATTGCATTTGTAATCGCGTTTTCTTGACTAGTATTCAACGATTTTAAATTAACTTTTGTAGAATCAAAATTTTCCTGCTGGCAGCTTAAAAATATGTAAGATACTAGTAAAAGTATAAAATTCTTATTCATAATAAATCTCTTCTAAATTAAGTCCATGAGCAGGTGCTTTAAATAAATTAGTGTTTTTTAAAGGTTTTGAAAGCAAATCATTGAAGTTCTGAATTGTGATCTTATTATTCATTACGGATATCATTGTACCTACTAAATATCGAACCATATGGTGCAAAAATCTATTACCTTCAATTATATAATATAGCCTTTCTTCCTCTAAGTACCAACTTGATTTGCTAATCGTGCATTTTGTATTCAAAACATCTTCATTAAATTTAGAAAATGACAAAAAATCATGTTCTCCAAGAATTAGGTTTTGGACTTCTTCTAACTTTTCAAGATTTAAATTTTTGATAAAGTAATGAGTATTTCGAAATAAAGGACTATAGATGTTTATACATGAATATTTATATCTTTTAAACCGAGCGTCAAATCTTGAATGAAAATCAGATTCTACTTCAGCTATATTTTTAATGAAAATTTCTTTAGGAAGTCTAAAATTAATTGATTTGGCAATTGTTTCATTATTTAAGGAAGTATCTAAATCAAAATGAAAAACTTGTCCATTAGCATGCACGCCAGCATCAGTTCTGCTTGCACCAACTATCCTAATTAAATTATTATTATTCAAAAAAGATAATGATTGTTCGATCTGATCTTGTATAGAATTCTTATTTTTTTGCGATTGAAATCCATTAAAATTTGTTCCGTCGTATGAAACTGTAGCTTTATATCTTTTCATTAATAAAAAACTTGAGCTGTTAGAGTTTTTCGTTCAAATAAATTAGTTTTAGTTAGAATTTTTCCCGTGGATAAAATTACTCCACTAATCCCATGATTGCCAGATTGAATAATAGGTATTCTCTGTTCAACTGCTCTAATCCTAGCTAAAAGAAAATGTTGATGAGCCATTGCATCGCTAACATAGGCATCGTTCGTTAAAATGAATATAAATTCAGCACCTAATTTTTTAAACTGTTGTACAATTTTTGGTGAAGAAGAATCATAACAAATCATTACGGAAAATTTTAAGTCTTCAGATTCAAACACTTTATACTCTTGTCCTTTGGAAAAACTTCCTAGCGAATCCAATCTATTTATTCTTTTTACAAGTTTTCCAAAAAAAGGAACATACTCAGCAAAAGGAACTAGAAAGATTTTTCTATAAAAATCATATTTTCTTTCAGGCGTAACAACTAGAGCGCTATTGAAATAATTATAGGAATTATCGCTAATTGACAACTCAGGAACTCCTGTAATAAAAGTGGCGCCATTGAAATTAAAGCTATTTTGAAATATCATTGAAACACTTTGAGATGAAACAGGAGTAGTAATAGCAGTTTCAGGCCAGACAATAAAATCTGGATTTTTAGATAAAGACTCTCTAGATAAACTATCTAAGATTAAATTATTTTCCTCGAAGATTGTTTGATCCCATTTGTCTTGTGGTAATATAGATGGTTGTACGATTGATACTGTAACTGATTTATCTAATATTTTTAAATCTTGATTAAATAAAATTAATCTTCCAATCAAATTGACAGATATAATGACAAATAAAAATGAAAAAGCCCATTCTCGTTTTCTAGTTATAAAAAATTGAGCAATAAAAGTATTTGCAAGTATAATTATAAAAGTCAAAATATCTTTCTGAATAGACACCATTTGAAGATAGTGGATGTAGTTGGACTGGGTTAAAGATAAGTTTAACCATGGTCCTGCCAGAGGACCAACGCTTCTAGCTATTTCCATTAAAGTAAATAAAAAAGGGAAAAGAAAAATCTTGAACCTAACATTTAAATAATGAAAAATAATTCCCATTAAAACAAAAAAAAACGAATAATAGATTACTAGAAGAATGTATGATAATATTGCAATTGAAAGAGAAGTTCCATTGTTAGTTGCCACCCAGTGAATAATAATTGAAAAAGCAACAAAGGCAGTAGTAAAGTTGATAAAATTTTTCGAGCTTAAATTATTATCATAAAAATTATATATTATTAATGGAACAAATCCTATCCAAATTAGGAATCCTAAATTAAAGGGAGGATATGAAAATCCAATTAACATCCCAGATAAAATTGCTATAATTAATTTATTTTTTTTATAAACATCTATCATCTATCTAGAAAAGACTGAAGAATTAAAGTAGAAGCAATTAAATCAATTTTTTCTTTATTTTTTCCAGTACTAATACCTTGTGATAAAAGAATTTTTTGAGCATACTGTGATGTAAGCCTTTCATCTTCAATAAAAAAATTGAAATTTTTACTTTCAAATCTTTCTTTAAACTTGTCAATTATATTGGTCATTTCATTTAATTCATTGTTCATATTTTTTGGATACCCAAAAACAATGTCGTTAATATTTTTATCATTACAGATATCAAGGATAATTTTAAAAAATTCATTTTCATTTTTATATCTTATGGTTTTATAGGGAAGAGCAATCTTTCTTAAAGGATCAGATATTGAAACACCTGACTTCGATAAACCATAATCAATGCCAATTACTCTCATTTTAGTCATGAACTCTCTGAACAAAGTCAACTCCAGGTATTTTATTTAATGTTTTAATTAAATTTTTTAAATCTTTCAAATGCGTAACACTTAAAACAATCCATAAAGATGCCATTCCACCTTCAACCACATCAGTTCTAACATCAAGAATATTAATTTTCATTTTTGATATTTTATTTGTGATTTCATTTAAGATTCCAGACTTATCAATACAAATCAGATGTAATTTAGATTTGAAATAGTCTCCTTTCTTTGAATTCCATTGAACTGAAACAATTCTCTGTTCTCCATCATCTAAAGATGAAAGATTTTCGCAGGATTCAATATGAACAATTAGTCCTCTTCCTCTAGAAATATAACCTACAACTGAATCCCCTGGTAAAGGATTGCAGCATTTTCCATATTGGATACTTATATCTTTTATGCCATCAAGATCAATTCCTTTAGCGTCTAACCTACTATCATCAATGAATGAATCAGCTTTTTCTTCTTTGGGTTCATGGACTCTATAACCTGGAAAAAATTTATCAATCAAATCATTAAAAATAATTGAACCGTTGCCAATTTGTTTAAGCAAGTCATTAAAAGATTCAAAGCCTTTTTCTTCTAATTCATCTTTAATTTTTGGAAGCTGATCAAGTAGCTTTAATTTTCTGAGACCTTTTTCAAGTACAGCTTCTCCGACTTTAATCTGATGTTCAATTTCTTGTATTCTTAAAAACTTTCCAATGGCATGTTTTGCTTTAGATGTTTTTACAAAGTTAAGCCATCCACTACTTGGTTTCTGATTCTTATTTGTTTCTATACTTACAAAATCTCCACTTTTCAAATTGTAAGATAATGGTACAAGCTTATCATTGACTTTCGCTCTAATTGTTGAAAATCCAAGCTCAGAATGAATTGCAAAAGCAAAATCTAGAGGTGTTGAATTTATGGGAAGTTTTATTAAGTCTCCCTTTGGAGTAAAAACATAGATTTCATCCTCAAACATATCTATTTTGAGTAATTCCATCATATCTTGCGGTTCATCAGAATCCTCTGATGTAAGCATAGAAATTAAGTCTCGAATCCATGGGACCTGAGAATCAAGATTATCTATTGATCCAGATTTTTTATAAAGCCAATGTGCTGCCACACCAACTTCAGCTAGTTCATTCATTTCCTTTGTTCTAATTTGAATTTCTGTAAGTTTATTTTCATAAGAAACTACAGTTGTGTGAATGGATTGATATCCATTCGTTTTAGGTGTAGCTATAAAGTCTTTAAATCTATCTTGGATGGGTGGATATATACTATGAATTATTCCCAAGGCTAAATAACAATTTTCAATTTTATCAACAATTATTCTTACTGCATATAAATCATAAATCTCTTCAAATTTTTTTCCTCGATCAATCATTTTGCGATGAATAGATGAAATTGATTTATATCTTCCAAATATTTCACATTCTATTCCATATTTCTTCAATTCTTTTCGTATTGGATCGATAGTTTGAGCTAAAATTTTATCAGTTTTATTTAAGTTTTTTTCAATTTTTTTACTTATAGCATTGTAAGAATTATAATCCATACACTTCAAAGATAGATCTTCTAATTTCCATTTTACTTTAGCCATTCCAAGTCTGTGAGCTAAAGGTGCAAAAATTTCAATAGTCTCTTTTGCAATTTCTTTCCTTTTTATTGGAGACATAAATTGAATAGTTTCCATATTATTTAAACGATCAGAAAATTTGATAATAATAACTCGAAAATCTTTTGCTAAGGAAAGGAAAAGTTTTGTGAAATTTTCAACTTGCTCGTGTTCATTAGATTTAAATTGTATATTATCAATTTTAGTGACTCCATCAACTAGCAATGCAACTTCTGACCCAAACTCTTTTTGAATTTCTTCTAAAGATACTTCTGTATCCTCCACAACATCGTGTAACAATGCGCTAATTATTGAAACATTATCCATTTTCCAGTCAGCTAGTGTATTTGCAACATCAATACAATGAACAACATAGGGAGCACCAGATTTTCTGAATTGTCCAGCATGCATTTTTACTGAAAATTCAATAGCCTTTTGAATTTCAGTTATTGTTTTTTGTGAATGAAAACGTGAAAGAAGATTATTTTTTTTCTTATCAATTAATTCTAGCTCTTTTTGAGAATATGAATATTTGTGTAACATTTATAATGTTACGAAGCGCTCTCAAAAAATTCAGTATAATTCTCAAATCTTGCAAAAGTATCTATAAAAGTAGCTCTAACAGTTTTTGTTGGACCATTTCTTTGTTTCGCTACAATCAAATAGGCTAAACCTTTCTCAGTCTCATTTTCAGGATCATATTGATAGGGTCTATATAGGAAAATAACTACATCTGCATCTTGTTCAATTGCTCCACTTTCTCTTAAATCCGATAGTTGTGGTCTTTTATCAGTTCTAGACTCTACAGCTCTTGACAACTGCGATAAAGCTATTATTGGAATATCTAGTTCTTTTGCTAGAGCCTTAAGTTGTTGAGTTATATAAGAAATTTCTTGTTGTCTATTTTCACTTTTATCACCCTGCATTAACTGTAGATAGTCAACTATAATTAGTTCAATATTTTTTTCTCTTTTAAGTCTTCTTGCTCTTGATCTTAGGTCTAAAACTGATAAAGCAGGAGTATCATCAATGTACAATGGAGCTGCTGCAAGTTTTCCTGAAGCTAAAGAAATATTTTTCCACTTATTTGCGGCTAATTGTCCGCTTCTAACTTGACTATTATCAATTTTTGCTTCAGATGAAAGCAATCTTTGACCTAATTGATCACTAGACATTTCCAAACTAAAAATTGCAGTTGGAGAATTATTTTCAATGGCTGCATTTCTTGCTATCGTAAGAGCTAGGGCTGTTTTTCCCATTGATGGTCTTCCAGCAATAATAATTAAGTCACTTTTTTGAAATCCTGCTGTGACTTTATCTAAATCTATTATTCCTGATGGAACACCAATGACAGAATTAGGATTTGCAGCTATATCTTCTATACGCTTAATTGTTTTTTGAAGAATAGGATCTATATGTTCATAAATTTTTGAATCTTTCTCTTCAGTTAAATTAAAAATTGATTGCTCAGCATAATCCAATATAGTATTAACATTTTCACCTGCATCTAAAGCTTGTCTAGAAATATAATGAGATGCGGTAATCAAATCTCTTAGAATACCCTTTTCTTTAACTATTTCAGCATATGTCTCTACTCTTGCAGCGGTAGGAACTTTATCTACTAATCCAGATATATAAAATAATCCTCCAACAGAAGTAAGTTTCTTCATTTTCTTTAATTCATCTGAAACCGATACAGTGTCAATAGGTAAACTTTTCGATGATAAGACAAGCATTGCATCGAAAATGTATTTATGTGAATCTTTATAGAAATAATGACTTTTCTTTAGAATAGATATGGCCTTATAAGCCGCATCTTCATCAATCATCATTGATCCTAATACAGCCTCTTCAGCTTCAATTGCTTGAGGTTGTAGGTTAATATTTGGTATTTTATTTTCTTTTTCCGCCATTATTTTATCCACAACATATCAACAGTTAAAATATTCTCTTATTATACTTTAATAATGAAAAAATGTTTGTGAAAGCTAATCTTTTAGAAAATCTCTAATTTTTTGGAAATCTACCCAAGCCTCTTTTTTAAAACCTGGACTTCTTAATAAAAAAGCTGGATGATATGTTACAATCAAAGGTACATTATTAAAGGAATGAACTTTCCCCCTTAAATCTTTTAAAGATGATTCTAAATTTAATAAATTTTTTGCTGCAACTAATCCCAATGCAACAATTAACTTAGGCTTCACTAGATTGATTTGATGTTTCAAAAAAGGTAAACATTGATCTATTTCTTCTCTGTTTGGATTTCTGTTCGAAGGAGGTCTGCATTTAATAATATTGCAGATATAAGTTCCTTTTTGTCTATTTCTGTTAATAGCTAATAAAATCTTGTCTAAAAGCTGTCCAGATCGCCCCACAAACGGTCTTCCCTCTAAATCTTCTTTTTCTCCAGGTGCCTCACCCACAATTAGAAGTTCTGCGTTCGGATCACCTTCACCAAATACAAAATTAGTCCTTGTTTGACCTAGAGGACAATTATGACAATTGCAGATTTGATTTTGGAAAGAAGATAAATTTCCTGAAAATGATTCATCAAGTTCTAAGATAATTTCATTACCGAAAAGTTGGGAGTTTTGATTTAGATAAGAGGAGTTTTTTTGAAGAAATTTACTCAACAGTTTCTTCAGATTTTGTCCAATCTACTTTACCACCTAAAAATTCTTCTAAAGCGATAGATGTGACTTTCTTTTCCTTACTAAAGTCAACGATTTCTCGTTTGGGTTCGGAGAAAATATTTGCATCCATTTCTTCTTCATTTTCTGATATCATTTGTTTTACTAAACGATCTTGTAGAATTTGCTTTGCTCTTTTGGATGTTACTACAACCGATTCATAAACATCATCAGTCTTCTTTAAAAGCTTTTTAAATGAAACAGACTCAGTAGACATATTAATCTCCTAACTTACAGTTTAAAACTATTTTGTTTATCACTTCAA
>JALRJJ010000088.1 GCA_023255095.1 bacterium | reverse complement strand
TATGTTTTTGAATTAACATCATCTCTTGAAATAAATAATTGAACCTTTCCATTCATATCTTGCAAATTAAGGAAGGAAGCTTTACCCATTCTTCTCAAAGACATAATTCTTCCAGCTAAAGAAGTTTTTTTCCCAGAATTTTTTTTAATGATAAAATCTGTTGAATGTTTCGCTTTGAAAGAATATGGATAAGGATTAATACCTAAATCTAATATTTTTTGGATTTTTTCTTTTCTGGCAGCTATAATCTGAATTAAACTTTTATTTTCCATCTTAAATATTATTTATTTTTTCCCATTTTTTCTAACAAATAACTATAAATAAAATCATCTAAGTTACCATCCATCACAGATTTTATATTACCTGATTCAAATTTAGTTCTATGATCTTTTACAAGAGTATATGGATGAAACACATAAGATCGAATCTGATTACCCCAAGCGATATCTTTTTTTTCTCCTTCAATGTTTTTTTCTTTTTCGATTTTTTTATCTAATTCGACTTGATAAAGCCTTGACTTTAACACCTTTAATGCTTGCTCTTTATTCTTATGTTGAGATCGTTGTGTTTGACATTGAGCAATAATACCAGTGGGAATATGAGTTATTCTAATTGCTGAATCAGTTTTGTTTACATGCTGGCCACCAGCTCCACTTGATCTAAAAGTATCTATTCTTAAATCTTTTTGATCTATTTCAATCTCGATATCATCATCAATAGAGGGCACAACGGAGATGGATGCAAAAGATGTGTGTCTTCTACTATTTGAATCAAAAGGTGAAATTCTCACTAATCGGTGTATTCCAATCTCTGATTGTAATAGGCCGTAAGCATATTCACCTTCAACTTCAAAAGTACAATCTTTTATTCCTGCCTCATCTCCATTTTGAAAATCTATTGAATTAAAGGTAAAACCCTTTGATTCAATCCACATAGTATACATTCTGTATAGCATTAAAGCCCAATCTTGGCTTTCAGTACCTCCAGCTCCAGGATGAATTGAAACTATTGCATTGCTCAAGTCATGCTTTCCATTTAGAAGAAGATTAAATTCAAATTTCTCTATTTGCTTTGCAACATTACTTAATTCTGAATCAAATTCCTTTTCCGAAATTTCATCTTTTGAATAAAAATCGAATAAGATTTCCAAATCTTTAAAGGAATCACTTAGTTGTCGTTTAAACTTCAAATCTTTTTCAAGGAAAGATATTTTCTTGAGAATTGAAGACGTTTTAGAATTATTATCCCAAAGCGCGGGATCAGAAATTTCACTTTTTAAAGAATTAATTGTTTCTTCGAGCTTGCCTAAATCAAAGATACCCCCTCAGTTGAGAAAATTTATCAACTAGGGAATTGTAATGTTCATTTAAATCCATAAACTACTAATGATAAATCCTAAACTAAGTAAAAGACCAGTGAGGAAATGAATTCCAATAGTAGAAACATTTACTATTAGTAATTCATAGGGAAGTTTTTGTAAGTCAGCATTATCTTTTTCCCACTCTAAAAGCCAATTTAAACCTTTTTTATTGGCAGAATTGAAAAGGAATATTGGTAAAAGTGCAATCAATGCTAAAGGGTTAAAGATAGCAGATGAGATGCCAATTATTATAAAAGCAATAATCATTGAAATTCTCCAAACCTTGAAGGGTTTTCTATAATTTGCTTTAGGATTTGGACCTGCTAATCTTACAACCCAACTATTTTTATTTACACTTTTATCGGCACTATAGTCTTGGAAACAATTAATAAACAAAACTAAAGCGATAAGAATGCCAACAGGAATTGAAAAAACTAAACTAACTATAAGATCTGAATTAGGATTTTGAACAAGATTCGAACCAACAACCATCAGGGGGCCAAAACCTAAAAAAACAGCCAAATCACCTAAGCCATTATAGGACAACCTTAAATATCCAGTATACAAAATACCTAAAAGAATACCAGCAATTCCAATATACATCAGCGGCGAAGCTGCAAAATAATCTCCATATAATTTATTATTGAGATCACAACCAAAATAAATGGTTAAAGCAAAACAAAAATAGCTAAATAGCACTAAAGACAAAGGAGATATAAGACCAGACTGAATAGCTCGTGAACCGCCGTTAAAGGGGCTAAATAATTTATTATTTTCATCATTCCTTGACAAATGATCAAAATAATCATTGATTGTATTGGTACCAATATGAGCAAATGATGCACCGAGTAAAACTGGCCAGAATAAACTCCAATTAAAAATACCTGTCTCTGAAAAACCAATAACAGAACCTAAGATTACTGGAACTACAGTGGCAGTCAAAAATGGTGCTCTAATAATTGTAACCCAATATTTTAGACTATTCAAAATTTTTGATTTCAATTCAGAGAATATAGAAAAATTATTTTCAGGAATCTCAAGCCATTCAAACTGTTTTTCAGCATAGAAATCAACATATTTAATTAAAGTTGGAGAAACTTTATAATAGCCCACTACATCATTATCAATTAAAAATTGATCATTCATATATTCTTCAAAAGCGGTAGTGACCTTTAAAATCATTTCTTTCGCTTTTTCTTTTTCTGAAGGATTTACAATTTTAGAGGCATAGCCATCAATCTGAAGTTCTTTAATACCTTCTTCCCCATCTGGCCGTATAACTATCTGCACTTTGGGATTGAAATTGATTTGAACTGCTTTTCTCGTGGGATTGAATGTAAAGAAATAAATATCTAAATCATCATTGGCAAAATACACATTTGCAGCAGATGGATGACTAAAAACTGATGTTGATAAAGTCATAAAATCAGCACGATTCATTAAGTCTAAAATTTTATTTTTTAAGTTGTTATCAGCACTATTCATCTTGATCATCATTCATTTTTTCCTTTAACAAACCTCTTAAATCGTCTAAAGAGAGGTTAGAACTTATAAATAAACCATTTTCAGCAACAGAGATTTTTCCATTTTCTTCAGATATTACAACTGCAATCGCGTCACTTTCTTCTGAAATTCCAATAGCTGCTCGATGCCTAGTTCCCATTTCGGCATTCAGACTTTTTGTATCAGATAAAGGTAATATGCAAGATGCAGATTCGATTATATTGTTTTTAATAATTACTGCACCATCATGTAAAGGAGAACTGGGATTAAAGATTGAAACTAATAATTCTGCACTTACTAATGAATTCATCTTAATTCCTTCCGATGAAATTGAACGTAATGAGTTTTCTCTTTCAAATACTAATAATGCTCCCCATTTATTTTTTTTAATTTCATCAATGCTTATAATAATATCTTCACGAATTGAACTGCGCTCTATTTGAAATAACCTTCTAACTAATCTATTTTGACCAACTGCAGTCAGCAATCTTCGTATTTCGGGCTGAAATAAAATTACAAAAACTACAACCCAAACTGTTTGAAAGAGATTTAATAACCAGGATGTTGCCTTAAAACCTAAAATATTGACAACAAATCCTGCAAAAAATAGAATAAGCAATCCCAGTAGCATTTGGCCACCTCGAGTTCCTTTAAAGTAGGAATATGAATATAAAAAGATTGCAGATATCAAAAGAATATCGATTAAATCTGTTAGAGATAGTTTTAAAAATCCAATTTCAAACAAGTTCATTCAACAATTTAATTATTTATTCTTTAGTATTTAAAATTTTATTATGAATCATAAAAGCTCTTTTAGTTTCAATAACATCATGAACCCTAAAAATATGACATCCACTTTGAAGAGCAAATAAATTAGCTGCTATAGAACCCTCAAGCCTACCATCCTCAGTTGTATCTAAAGTTTTCCCAATAAATGACTTTCTTGAAGCTCCAATTAATATTGGATATTTCATTTCTACAAATTCATGTACATTCGATAAAATTTTAAAATTATCTTCAACCGATTTTCCAAAACCAATTCCAGGATCAAGAATTATATTATTTTTTCTAATTCCAGATTGATTTAAAAAATTAATTTTTGAAATAAAATAGGCTTTAATATCATTGATAACATTTTCATATGATGGATTTATTTGCATAGTTTTTGGATTTCCTTGGATGTGCATAATAACTATTGGGCAATTAAAATCTTGAACAACTTTAATCATTTGATTGTCAAATGATAATCCACTTATATCATTAATAAAATTTGCTCCATTGAGTAAAGCTTCTTTTGCAACATGTGCTTTAGTTGTATCTATAGAGATAGTTATATCTGATTCAGATCGAATTTTTCTAAGAATTGGAAGAACTCGATCCAGTTCTTCTTGAATTGAAACAGGAATTGAAAATGGCCTGGTTGATTCTCCACCGATGTCAATAATATCTGCTCCTTCATCAACCATTTTCATGGCGTGATTATAACCAGAATCTAAACCTAAAAATTTTCCACCATCCGAAAATGAATCAGGAGTTACATTGAGGATACCCATAATCAAAGGGTGTTTATTTAAAGAATCTAACCAAGAAGAAAATTGAGAAATATTCACAGATTAAGATGAACTATGAGATTCAGTCAATAGCTTGATGTCTTTTTCATCAATAGTTTCTTTCTTCAATAAATCGTTAGCCATTGAATGTAGAAGTTTGATATGCTTCTTTAGAATCTTTGTTGCTGTGTTTTGTGCGTTATGAATAATCTTTAAAACCTCATTATCAATTTTTTTTGCTGTATCTTCACTATAATCTCTCGAAGAGTGAAAATCTCTTCCAAGAAATACCTCTTCATTCCTTTTGCCAAATGACATGGGGCCCATAACATCACTCATTCCCCATTCACAAACCATTTTTCTTGCGATCATTGTAGCTCTCTCGATATCATTTGATGCGCCAGTAGTCATTTCATTAAAAACAATATTTTCTGCTGCTCTACCACCCATCATTACAGCTAATCTGCTAAGTATATAAGTTTTAGAATATCCATGTTTATCATCAATTGGGAGCTGCATTGTAACACCTAATGCTCTACCTCTGGGAATAATTGTGACTTTATGTACAGGATCAGCTTCGGGTGAAAAAATGGCTACAATAGCGTGACCGGCTTCATGAAAAGCTGTAATTTTTTTCTCATTATCAGATAAAACCATACTTTTTCTCTGAACACCCATGATTACTTTATCTTTTGCTTCTTCAAAATCTTCATTATCAATTGATAACTTTTTCTTTCGCGAAGCGAGAAGAGCAGCTTCATTGACTAAATTTGCTAAATCTGCCCCAACCATTCCAGGGGTTCCTCTAGCTATATCAAGTAATTTTACTGATTTAGTATTAATTTTTACTTTTTGGGTGTGAATTTTAAGAATTTCAAGTCTTCCATTAATATCAGGGACATCTACTACAATTTGCCTATCAAATCTTCCAGGGCGCAATAAAGCTGAGTCAAGAACATCTGGTCTATTTGTAGCGCCCATAACAATAATATTTGATTCGTTGTTAAATCCATCAAGCTCTACAAGCAATTGGTTTAAAGTTTGTTCTCTTTCATCGTGACCTCCACCTAATCCAGCTCCTCTTTGTCTACCAACTGCATCAAGTTCATCAATGAAAACGATGGAAGGTGCATTTTCTTGGGCTTGTGAAAATAAATCACGAACTCTTGAAGCGCCAACTCCAACAAACATTTCAACAAAATCGGCACCACTAATGCTAAAAAAAGGAACATTAGATTCTCCAGCAACAGCTCTAGCTAGTAAAGTTTTTCCAGTTCCTGGAGGGCCAACTAACAAAACTCCTCTAGGAATTTTTCCTCCTAATTTTTGAAATTGTCGTGGATTTTTTAAAAAACTAACAACTTCTTGCAGTTCTTCTTTTGCTTCAGTGCATCCTGCAACATCAGTAAATTTTACTTTCTTGTTTGTACTTGAAAACATTTTGGCTTTACTTTTTCCAAATGAAAAAACATTATTCATTCCGCTATTTGCTCCTTGCATTCTTCGAATCATAAAAATCCAAAAAGCAATTAATAAAAGCCATGGAGCAAATCCAAGCAACCAACTAGTCCAATCAATCTTCTCACCTTCAAAATTGTAAACAATACCTTTTTGATCCCAAATTTCAAGCTGATCAGAGTAGTCACTAGGAAGATAAACAACAAAATTTTTTCTATCGTCAAATTTAGCACCATCTTTATTAGTCAGAGATGTAGGAAATTCTAATTTTCCATGGAAAGAATTATCGCTCTCAATGGAAGCTTCTTTTATTAAATTTTCAGATAGTAATTTCTTATAATCATTGTATGTAATCTCAATTTCCGTATTCTGCTCATTAGGCAACAAAGATAAAGATAACATGACAAATAAAATAACTAACAACCAGATCAATCCACTATTTGAGGATTTTGATTGTTTTGTTTGATTGACTTTTTTGGGTATAGGTTTTTTTGATTTTGCCATGGTTGTGAATTTAATAAAAAAGAGGCTTAAAAAAACTATTTCATGATATATGATAATTTGACAACTCTTTTAGATGAATCAGTAATCTTAAATGAATCATCGATTCTTTGACCGGCTAAGCAAATAATTTTGTCATTATTGCAAATAACCAGTGAATTATTCTTTTTATCAAAAGATATTTTGTTATCTTTTTGAAATTGATCAATACTTTTATAATTCTTTGAACCTAAAGGCTGAAATTGATCTGATTTTTTGGGTGATCTAATAACAAGAGTTTTCTCTATATGTTTTCCATCAATAAACTCGGTATTTTTAGAGAATTGCAGATTTTTATTTGGACTAAAATTCCATTGAAATGAAAAAGAACTGTTATCAATTTTTTCTCCTTTTTCAGCAATGTAAAACCTTTCTTGAAAAGAAAATGTAGGATTTATAATAAAAATATGTTCATAATCAATTAAAATTTTATGACCCATGATTTCATATTCGGAGCTAGTTATCTTTTTATTGAAAAAACTTTTCAATTCTGAAAAATCGTTTTTTGTGAAATAATTGGTTTCTTTCGAATTTAGAATACGATTCACAATGTTTAATTGAATCAAAATAGGAAGATTAAGAAACGAACTTTTTCCAAATTTTAAAAAAGTGCTATCTTTTGATAGATTATTTTTCTGTAAAAAATAATCTGTAGAATGATTAATTACTTCATTTGATTCTCTTATTCTCTCCTCAAAATTTTCAAAAGGAGTATAAATATTGGAAGAGATTTTATTCAAATCTTTTACAACAACATTTCTTATAAAATTTCTTGAGAACTTTAAATCAAGATTAGTAGGATCATCAATATATTCAATACTATGATTTCTTGCATAATTTATTATTTCTTCTTTATAAATATTTATCATTGGTCGAAATACTTTGTTGAACTGTTTTTTTAATCCGAAAAGATGATTTAATCCCGATGAACTGAAAAAGCGAAATAAAAATGTCTCAATTTGGTCATTGTAATGATGTCCTGTAAAAATATGGTCAAAGCTATGTTCATCTGCTAGGTTATTTAAGATATCATATCTTTTTTCTCTAAAAACCGATTCAATATTAGAATCAATTTTTTCGCTATTGATATAACTAATTAAAAAAGGAATAGAATGTTCCTTGCAGAAATTTGAAACCAACTTTTCCATTTCATCTGCTAAAACATGGTATTTGTGGTTGATATGACAAACAGAGAAATTATAATTTTGATTAACTAAGTAGTGTGCTAAACACAAAGAATCAATGCCTCCTGAAACGGCTACTAAAATCTTTGAACTTCTATCAATCTTAAAATCAACAAGATTCTTTAAAATTTTTTCTTCAAATGCCATTTAAAAAAGGATTATTTTTGAACTCCTCAATAGTTGATGATTCATCGCCATGTCCACTCAAAATTTTATAATTAAAATTAGAAAAGGTTTTTTTAAAAGATCTTAGAGATGAATCCATGTCCAATGGGTTACTCCCCGGCAAATCAGTCCTTCCAATAGATCCTTTAAAAATTAAGTCCCCACAAAAAATCAAATTATCAAAAATAAAAC
>JALRJJ010000021.1 GCA_023255095.1 bacterium | reverse complement strand
AAGAAGTTTAATTTCTTCAGAAAAATTTAATTGGAGAGATTCTCTCGATTATCCAATCTATTATAAAAATTCAGTAATCTATGCTGTTTCACATACCACTCAGCAAGCTATAAATTCTACTAATAGGGGAGGAGTTGACAGGGTAAATGGAATGTGAAACAGCATAGATTACTGAATTTTTATAATAGATTGGATAATCGAGAGAATCTCTCCAATTAAATTTTTCTGAAGAAATTAAACTTCTTAGAGTATTGAAAGCATAAGCACCCAAACATAGAATCATTTTAGGTTTTACTATATCAATTTCCTTAAGGGTATATTCACTAGCAGAATATTTTAGATCATCAGGAGGAATTGGGCCTGACTTACTTCCAATTTTAATAAATACAAATAAATTGGTGATATAAATATCAGGACGTTTGAGTCGAAAATGATCTTTTAAGAGTTTATCTAAGTTTATGTTTGTGCGAACAGTTGGAAAATAACCATTTTCCCTTTCAAATTTTTTTGACTCAAGATTTTCATCATGTTTTATTTTTTTTGCTGATGGATTTGGGTCAAAAGAGTTCCAATCTTGAAGAATAATCATTAAATCACTATCAAGATTACCAGCACTTTTTTGTAAAGGGGAAATTAGATCAAATTGTTGCCAATGTGGATCCAAATCTTCAGGTTGTAAATATTTTTTGGAAAGATTCTCTCGAGCATCAGCTTTTCTTTTTAAGGCTAGTTGTCGGTAAGCAATTAATTTTTCTTTATTCATTTATAGTTAATCATTGAGTGATATTTGTTTTTTTATTTGCTTAGCGGCTTCAACCGAATATCTGGATATGGATACTGTTACAGACACTAAATTACTCTCTTTATCCACCTTTCTTTCTTTAACGAAAGCACCTTTTAAAATTGCTTGAGCATTCTCATTTATTTCCTGAGTTATATTTTCAACTATTTTAGTTTCATTATCAACTGAATCACTTAATACATCATGTGATAGATATTTTCTGTCTACTTTGGCATCACCAAAAATATCCACTTCTTGAATTGGTTGCGTTTGTCCCTCTGTCGTAGATTTTTCTTTATCATTCAGTACAAATTTCGAGGTATTAGAATGATATTGTTTACTACTTATATTTCCAGCCAAGAAAGAAACTAATAAACCTTTCGCTCTCAAAGTGGCTACAGAAAATGCATCAAGTGTTGCTTTATTATTTTTAAATCCAATAGAGGCATTAGAAGTTGCTGTGATTGAAATCCACTGATTTTTAGCCTCATCATATAAAATGGATACATTTCCATTTTCCTGTAAAAAATTAATTTCTTTTTCTGATACCTGAAGATCATCTGCAATATTTGAGGTTTTTTTTATTGAATTGGCATTACAACCAAATAAACAATATAGTAAGAGAAGGGGTAATATTTTTTTAAAAACATGATTCATGATTTATTCTCCATAAAAATGTTGAATAATAATAAATCAAAGTTACGACAGTTTATGTCGCACTATTTTTATATAAATTTAAAGTATTTGTTAAAAGAGTTAAAATTTCATTCCTTAGCGAAACTGGCCTAATGACCTCAATGTTTATTGAGTGGGCTAATATCCACCAGATTAATTGTTCCGTGATGATAACTTCAGCCTTCATTTGATAAAAACTAGAATTCGGTATACTTTTTATTACTTGAGACACACATAACTTCGATTCTTCTAGATGCTGAGCTGTAGCTTTGGAAATTCGAAGTTCTATTTGAACAGGTTTATTTTTTTCTACAAAATCAAATTCTCCCATTTCAATTTTTTTATCTATATTTACTGTGATATTTTTAAAAAAATTTCCCGTTCTTTTTATTGAGATTATTCTGTTTAAGGCAATTGTTAATTCCTTTGAATTTTTGCTATCTTTCGCAAATAAATAAATCATAGACCCTCTTTGTAAAAGTGCTAAAGGCATGATATTAAATTCCGTTTCTTGTAAGGCTCTATTTTTATATCTAACTGTGATTATCTCGTCATGCAATAAACAATTAGTGATCTCATTTTGAATATCTTCATTAATGGTTGGTGGAATTAATCGTTGATTGGATTCTAATATTCTAATTTTTTCTGACCACCCCCTTTTTTTATTATTTTTAGTAAATTGTTCCAAAGTTTTATAAGCATTTATAAAATAAGGCTTAATAATCTTCTTAATATTTTCTGGAAGAATTCTTTTTAAATTTTGATCTGCTAACATTAATAAAAAAGATTCATAGAGGGATAAGTTTGGGACATCAAAATTAGGAGCGTCCTTTTGCCAACTCCAACCGTAAGGTTTACTTCTATCATCTAATGAAATTGGAAACTGCTGTGAAAGTGCATTTAAATCCCGTTCTACCGTTCTTTTAGTGATAAAAAAATGGTTATCACGCAACTTATCAATTAAATCTTTGGATGTGATTTTTAAAGGATAACGGGGCAGCATTCTCAGCATCGTCCAATGCCTCAATAAAGTATCATTTTTTCTTTCCATATTATTAACCTTACATCATTAAACGACACCGCAAGTCGCTGGAATTAACATAATTACTTTATGCGACATAAATTGTCGCTAAATTAATAATAATGGATTTTGAGCTAAAACGGAAATAATATGAAATTATTAATAATCACCTTTGTATTTATCTTTAATCAAATCTCTTTTGCAACAGAAGTTATTGGAGATGGTTATGGTGCTGATTTTAATGAATCTTTAAAAAATGCAAAAATAAATGCATTAGAAAAAATTATTGGAACTTTGATTATTGCAGAAAGTTGGTGGAGTACAGATGATGCAAAAATTTTTGAAAAAATCAGGACCTATCATGGTGGCTATATCGAAAAATACTCAATACTTGAATCAAGTAGTAACCATGTAAAAATTAAAGCAACTATCAACGATGACACAATAAATTCGATCACCATCAAAGGAGATGAAATAAATGTCAATGAAGAAATATTAAATAAATATCATTACAAAAAGGAAAGAGCAGAGTTTTTTAGAGAATTTGATAATCCTACCAAAGCTTTTAATTTTCAAATTGAATCGATAGACATTACGCCCGATAACTATGGTGCAACATACTCAATTAGATACAAATTAAATTGGAATGATTATTGGATCAGTAATTTTAAACAATTTATTAAAATTAATAGCAATGAGGAGCAAATTGAAACCGATACATCTGAACAGATTGTAAATACAGTTTTATTTAAAATCGCTCAAGTTGGTCTCGAGCCGTTGGTTGCAGCAACTTATATGCTGGACTCATTCACCCCAAAAAAAATACACAGTGATGAACCGATGTATTGTTTTACTAAAAATGATAGAGATGATATGGAGAACTGCTACTCAACAAATCTTCATTTTCAGAAAATGCCCATATTAAATGAATTTTGTTTTGAAATTATCGGTTTAAATGAAAATGGCCAAGTTGTATTTGCACAAAAAGCATTTATATCAAACCTTTCACTTTATGAAATTATTTATCCAAATACCCAAAAGGATATGTTTTTTTATAAAAGAAAATTTCATCAACCCACCTTTTTAATAAATGCTAAAGAAGAGTATGCATCATCAATTAAAGCTCGAATTGAAAGCGAAAGATTCCACAAAATAAAAAAGTTTAAATTAATTCCTGTAGGAAATTTTTAAACATAAAAAAAGGGGGAAGATATGTTAATCAAGTTCCATATTTATAGCTCAAATACTTCTTGATATTTTTGTATTTCAGGGAGAATATTTAAATTGAATATAGATGAAAAATTTTTTAGGAGATAAAAATGGATTTATTTTCAACAACACAAGAAGATACAAATTCTCAAGGTTGGACATTATTAATGAATACGATTGAGTATACCGACTCACTATCAATTGTTGATTATTATCTTGAAGGCGATGTTACAGCCACTGAAGATAAAATAGATGCATGCTCAAAGCATCTTGAAAATTTTTTAGAAAAGGGTAATGCAGATAAAAAACTTCTTACCAAAAGGATAGTAAAAGCTTTTTATGAAGTTCCAGATATATATAATTTATCCAGATATACGATATTTAATAACAATTGTCATAATGTAATTTTTGAAGACTATGATGTGCAATATAGTTCAGAATTATTAAAAAGCATTTGCGGTTCAAAAAAGAAATGTATCGAAATCTTTCGACAGTTAAATAGCCTCTTCAGCTCAAATCAGAT
>JALRJJ010000014.1 GCA_023255095.1 bacterium | reverse complement strand
ATCGATATGACTTGCTCCATTGATTTCTGATTGAACCTGAAGAAGCTGATTTGGGTTCAAGTCTATTTGGCTAAGATTAATCTGATCTAATGTGAGTACTCCCTGATTATATAAATCAAATTTCTTGTCCTTATTAAGTCTCGAAATGTCAAAAACTGAGTATTCAGGGATACGCTTCCAACATGTTCCTTTAAAATCGCAGTCGTAAGGATCGGAACAATGGAGGCCAATATCCACTTGAGGAATTTCAGTCCTTTCAATCACATTTTTGAGTCTTCTAATCTCATTTGGAATTCGGGGGAGAAACTCTAAAACTTGATTATATACTGATTCAATAGTAAAGAGTTCGTTTATATCAATTTCTCCATTCTTTACATATTGATTATTGATGTGAACTATTGAGATGTCTTTAAGATCTATTCCTGAGTTTGTAATGGTATAGTACTGTATTGCCGCATCCTTTACATATGTATTTGTGACCTTGGTTGAACTTTTGACCTCATATGCTTTCCAACCATCATCATCTTTAACTAATATGTCTAATGCTGCGAGAACATCGTTATAAAAGAAGGTAGCTTCATAGATAATGGTTTGGTCCTGTGAGACAAAATCAAGAGTTTTGCCTACGGATTCAACCATTTTGAAATGGTTTTCAGGTGAAGCATCTACACCATTAGGAAATAGACTTTGAGCTAATAAACCAATATTGGTTCCTTGATCAAGTACCACTTGAAGTGAAGTGGGTGTAGGGTCTTTTAAAGTATAGTGGTGCTTATAAAGATAAAGTGACTTTTCACACTGAAGCCCACGGATAAAGGTGGACTTTGATAAAACTGACTTTGACAAAAATTCATTATTTGACATATAACTTATCCTGCTAAATTTTAAGAAATATCGTTTAAATTATTTTTAAGCAACAAATCACCAGGAGTTAAGCAATGTACACAATAAATAATGAGTCATTAATTTCAACTTTTTTATTTTTACTTGGATTAAGGAATAATTTATCGTCTAAGATGTATCCTATGAAATTTTGATTGCGTTTCAAAGAAAGCAAAATCAAATCGTATACTCTCAAATCTAACTCCTGGTAATTAAAACCGTAATCATTTATTGAACTAATGCTTATTTTATTACCAGTATCAGAAAATAATTCTTCAAATATGCCAGAAAGTTCTTGATTATCTGCCAACTGAGTTATTATCAATGAAGAAAGAGAATCACTCACAATTAATTCATTGAAATTGTTATCCTTAATCAATTCCTTTTTTGAGCCATCTGTTAATTTTAGAATAACTCGAATATCGTTGAGCCCTTCGGTATTTAATAGATTTGTGACATAAGCATTCACTAGAAGAGCATTTGCATCAGACTTTTGTGAGGAGAAATTGTCATCATACCCTAAAATTAAAATAACATCATATTGATTTTCTAGGATTAGGTTTTTTAGAACCTCCTCTTTTTTCTCCGAATATTGAATAAATCTAGATTCCCCGATAAAATTCTTTGTACTCGGTTCGCTTTTGATATAATTACAATCATATAAATATGTCAATTTTGCTCTTTCGTCCAAGAACGGAATTGCATTATTAATTATTTGTTCACCCAGGGATGACCACCCTAGAACAAGAATAGATAAATTTTCCCTTTTAGAGTTCGGTTGATCCGCAATAATTAATTCGTTTAAAGAATTATTTAAATTATCAATATTTGAAAATTCAAGATTCATGTCATCGTCTTGAGCAATAACAATTAATTGATCCTCCATCTCTATTATATAATCTTTTTGCGGATTGAGAAGCAATTCCTTATTATTTCGCCTAACCCCAATTGCTGTAGCTGAGGAAAGCATTAGCATTACTTGTTTATAAGACTTTCCTACAAAATTCTTTGCAGAAAAGAAATAGATTTCATCTCCATCGTAATTCAAAAAGTCGAGAACCACTGATGATATATGTTTATTTCTTAATGCTTGGGAAGTAACGTTTGCAATAATTTTATTCTTTTCAATTGCATAAATTTGTTTCTTAAAAATCTCATTTAACAGGCTAATATTTTCGTTAGTCTTAGCCTGAACAATAATCGGAATCGGTTTTTTGCTCATATTCATTTTAACAGCCATAATGAGGGTCTCTAAGCTAAAATTTGAATCAGATAAATCATCTAATATGATCACCACTTTAGACTTTTTCAAATTTGTTCTTCTTAATTCTGCCACACTGTTAAGACTCCCTGACCGAGTTAAAATTCTCAGATTTTTTTGATTTGGAAATTCCACATCAATTTTTTTACGCATTTCAATATTATCCATTTTACTGTAGCAAACAATTGTAGGTTTTGATTGATTCTCGTTTGCATTTCTGATTTCTTCAAAAATTGTAAATATGGTTGAATTCCAACCCAGTATCAAATAATGTCCTTCATCAATGACGATGGAATGTCCTTTCTTTAAATCATCAATAAACCCTTTGATTTTGGCTGCCAAAAATCCTATCACTGTCCCTGAAAAAGCAACATTAAAAACCCAGTAGATCGAGTCCACAATCCTCTGGTTAAAGTTTTCGCTTGAACCATCAATTTCCAAGAGTCTTTGGAAGCGAAGCCACCAAAGGTTGATAAAACTTCCTTCCTCGCCTAAACCAAGGGAAAATTCAAGGACTAAAATTATCAGCGCGAATACCGCACTAAATAATAATAGGAAATAAATAAAATTTGATTTATAAGCAATAAAATTTTCAAAATAATATCTCAGTTTTAATCTCATGATTTAATTATAACTTAAGTCAAACTGTCTCTAGGTTTTATTTTTAATTAAATGAACTATGACCTTAAAATTACACTTAAAATAAAGAATAATGGTAAAATCTATTTGAATTTTGCCGAGAATGAAGTCTATATGTTGATGAGACTGAAGAAATTCTAAAATAATGCCTTGAG
>JALRJJ010000074.1 GCA_023255095.1 bacterium | reverse complement strand
AACAAAGTGATCAAAGATTATTTCGGCTACATGAATAGAAATGAAATTAAAGAAATTTTAAAAGATGATACCTTAGACAATTAAATCTTTCAGATGCTTAACAGACTTAATGTTTTCTCTCTTTACTGTTTCTTCCCAGGCACTAAAATCACTCCATCCTGAAATAAAAATAAAATCGAGATTAAAATTTTTAGCAGTTTTAATGTCATATTCCGCATCGCCAAAAAAAATAGCTGGCATAAAATCATGCTTATTTTCAAGATGGTGTTTTACTATATCGTGTTTTGAATCTGGGCTCCCGTAAATCCCATAATCAAACAGATGGTCAAGATGCTTTGAAGCTAAAATTGTTCTTACCTCTTCCTGATCTCCTCCACTCATCACCATCCAATGCTGATTTTTTGTCAACTCTCTCAACTTATCTAATCCAGTTGCTACTTCACAATCATTTAATATTTTCAATACATGATGATTTAAAGATTTAATTAGAAAGCTAAAGTCCTCTTCATTAAATGACTGTTGCAATATATTTGTAAGGAAATATTCAAATTTTACGTATCTTGAAATACCGGTATTTTCAACATGATATTGAACTAATTTTTCAGCTTGTTCTTTCGTTGCACCAAAATCAATAGCTGCGTATCGATAGGCTTCAGATTTTTTAAAGTTTGAATTTAATAACACACCATCACAATCAAATATGATGGTGTTGTATTTTGTGAGATCCATTACACTTTTATAGATGCAGCCTCGGCAGCAAGCTTGGTAATTCCAGCCCAATCTTTATTATCAACTAATTCATTGGGTGTTAACCAAGTTCCACCACAGACTGGTACATTAGGTAATCTTAAAAACTCGGGTGCTGTTTCTACTTTTACTCCACCTGTTGGGCAAAATTGAATATTTGAGAAAGGTCCTGCAAATCCTTTCAATAAGTTTATACCGCCAACGGCTACGGCAGGAAAAAGTTTTAAGAAATCATAACCTTGGTCTGCAGCCATCATAACTTCACTTCCAGTAGATACGCCTGGAAGTAAAGGAAGGTCAATTCTTTTACATTCATCTGATAATTCTGAAGTAAATCCTGGGCTGACCGCAAATTTTGATCCGGCATTTTTCGCTTGAACAGCGTCAGACTTAGTCCTTAAAGTTCCAGCTCCAGTAATTGCGTCTGGCAGTTTGCTTGAGATTAATTCTATTGCATCAAGAGCACATTCTGAACGCATTGTTATCTCAAGAACCTTAATACCGCCTTCTAAAAGTGCTTCTGCGATAGGCAATGCATCGTCAATTTTGTTAATCACAATAACTGGTATAACGGGACCATAACTAGCTAAATCTTTTGTATTCATTAATTTCCTTTATTTAAATCCAAGTGACTGCACCTTCTTCGGCGGTTAATACATTTTTTCTTAAGGCTCCAAAAAGCTCTCGACCCATGCCGTGACTATTATTTTGTTTTTTGTTTTCAGATAGTGTTTCTACCTTTCTTTCAAACCATGTATCTTCATCCACTAAAACATTTAATGAGCCAACGGTGGCATTAATTCTTAACATATCACCCTCGCGAATTTTAGCAATGGCCCCACCTAATGCAGCCTCTGGGCTCATATGAATCGCTGCCGGAACTTTTCCTGATGCACCACTCATTCTGCCATCGGTCACAATAGCAACCTTAAATCCTTTATTTTGCAAAACAGATAATGGTGGAGTCAGTTTATGAAGCTCAGGCATCCCATTTGCTTTAGGCCCTTGAAAACGAACAACCGCAATAAAATCTTTTTCCAGCTTTCCTTCATCAAATGCCTCAAGCAATTCCTCCTGAGAATCAAAGATCATCGCTGGTCCCTCAATAATATATTTATCTTCTGGGATCGCAGA
>JALRJJ010000042.1 GCA_023255095.1 bacterium | reverse complement strand
GCTTGAGATGTAGAATCTTCACTTAAAAATTCCTGATACGAATCAGGAACATAATTCCCAGGCTCAATGATATTGACAAGGACCAATCCAATAGTCACAGCGATAGCTGTAGTGATTAAATATAAAGAAATCGTTTTTAGTCCAATTCTAGATAATTTAGATGTATCTGAAAGAGAAGCGACCCCAGTAATTAAAGATGAAACTACCAATGGGACCGCAATTAATTTTAATAAGTTCAGGAAGATTGTACCAAAAGGGGCAATATAGTTTGTTGAAAAAGTTCCAAGATTGTTTATTGAACTGAAGAAGCCAAAAATGACTCCAGCAACTAACCCGATGATAATTTTCCAATGTAACTGCATTTGTAAAGATTAATATATGTATTATGCTTAACTTATTTCAATGATTTATTATACAATTATATCACTTTATCTCTTAGCACTTCTTTGGATCGGATATCAGAAATCTGATTCAGTCAAAACTCAAGAAGATTTTTCAGTTGCTGGGCGTTCTTTGTCACCCTGGATTTTAGTTGGTACAATGGCAGCAACATGGATGGGAACTGGATCAATTTTAGGTAATGCTGGAAAGACTTTTGAGGTTGGAGCGGCTGGGTTCTTACTTCCCATTGGTGGAATGTTAGGGATTTTAGTTTTAATCAATGTTTCCGGTAAAGCAAGAGCGTCAGAAAAACTTACAGTTCCTCAAATAATTGGTGACAGATTTGGCGATGTAGCAATGATTCTATCTGTTATCGCTTTATTAGCTGCTTATTTAGTAATTGTAAGTTATCAGTTTAATGCTGGTGGAGCAGTTTTGTATACCATCTTTAATGATAATTTGGGATCAAATATCTCTTTAGATCAGTCAACTATAATCGCTGCTATTTTTATAATTGCTTATACCATTTTAGCTGGACTATTAAGCGTTGCTTATACGGATGTAGCTAATGGAATATTAATGATAACTTGTTTTGTTATTGCTTTTCCAATTCTATTATTTCAGGCTGGAGGATTTGAGGGGATGAATGAATCTTTCTTAGCAAAAGGCCTTCCAAATCATATGTCGCCTTTCAAAGTTTTTACTTTTAGAGAAATTCTCAATTTTTGTCTTCCATCATTTCTTTTAATTTTGGGAGATGCGAACATGTATCAACGTTTTTTTGCGAGCGAATCAGTGAAATCTGCTAGAAAGGCTACATTTATTTTATTTTTTGCAGTGGTTATTTTAGAATCATTAATAGTTGCAAATGCTTGGGTAAGCTCTAGTATGATTGTTGATATTGAAAAGCAGTCGCATGTATTAATTTATGCTGCGTATAATTTTTTACCTCCGCTATTAGGAGCAATTATGCTTGCAACATTAATTGGTGTAATAGTTTCAACTGCAGACTCTTTTCTTTTAGTTCCAACGACTGTTATCATTAATGATTTATATATGAAATATTCCAAGAATCAATTTTCAGAAAAAAGCATAATCTTGATTAGTAGATCCATGGTTTTGCTACTAGGTATCTTTGCATATTTTGTATCAAGAATGTTTGCAGCAGATACTACTATTTTTGAAAAATCTTTATATGCTTTTACAATTTATGGAACTTCAATCACCCCTTCATTATTAGCTTCATTTTTCTGGGAAAAAGCATCGAGATTAGGTGCAATTTTTTCAATTCTATCTGGAATTGTATCAACAATCTATTTTGGAAATTTAAGCGGGCTTGATGCAGCAGTCGTACCATCTTTATCAATTTCAGCTTCGGTATTAGTGCTTTTTAGTTTGATAGAAAATCAGATTAAAAAGTAGTTTCAATAGGGGGATTATTTACTAGATACAGTTCTGGATTTGTTTCTAAAGATCTTCTATAATAATCAAATTTTTTACCAGTTCCTTTCCAATTTTCTTCCTGATAAATAATCTTGATGGAAGAATCTTTATTGTTCACAACTCCAGACTTGATATGACCGGATATGAATTGAAAATTCCTCCTATTTTTTGCCCAGCTGAGATAGACTCTTTTGAGCATTTTTGCATATCCATTTGATTTATATTTTTCCATAATAACAAATGCATAAGTATATAAGGTAGTTCCCTTTCCATAAAATTCATCTCTAAAAACCCATTGTTGATTTTCAAGGCTCTCTAAAGGAATTCCTATGATAAATCCAATAATTTCACCTTGATATCTAGCAACAAACGGTAAAGATTTTTCAGTGTTGAAGTATTTTCGAATAGTATCTTTAGTTAAGATTGCATCTTTCCCAAATTCTTTAGCTAGATGTAGAGAAATTTCAATCAGTTTGGGAAAATCATTCTTTCCAATCGATTCAATTTTTTCAATTTTAAAGACATTAGTTTCAGCAATAACTTTTGTAATTGATTCATTTAAATAATCCATAGTGAGATTTTAAAAAAATAAAGTTTTCTGATGAAGATATTTGTTTGGTGAACGTAAATAATTAACTTCACACAATGAATTCATACAAAGAAAAACTCTCAAATTATATCAAAAAAAATAATTCAAATCTTTGTATTGGTATAGATATTGACAAACAATTCCTACCTAAAAATTCTTCATTAAAAAATTTGATAGAATATTCATTTTCCGTTGTGGATCAGACTAGAGAATTTTGCGTTGCCTATAAACCCAATTTGGCCTTTTTTGAAGAATGGGGTTCAGAAGGTTTTATTTGGTTGGAAAAGTTACTTGAGCATATTGGAGATCAGCATATTATAATATGTGATGCTAAAAGAGGAGATATTGGTAATACTGCAAAGCATTATGCCAATGCATATTTTGAAACTTTTGGTTTTGACGCTATTACATTAAATCCTTTTTTAGGAAGCGATTCTTTGCTTCCTTTTTTACAATTTCCTAATAAAGGAATTTATGTTCTATGTCAAACTTCTAATAAAAGTGCCCCTCAACTTCAACAGAATACTTCCAGTAAAGTGATTGAAATATGTGAAGAACTAGACAATAATAACATTGGTCTTGTAGTTGGCGCAACTAATTCTGAGGGAATGAAAAGTATTCGAACTAAAACTAAACTTCCATTCTTAATACCTGGAATAGGGGCTCAAGGAGGAAATTTGCAAGAAATAATTTCAATTAATAAAGAATTTAAATTTGAAACAATCATTAATGTTTCTCGAGCAATTATTTTCTCTGAATCGATTAGCTCAACAGCAGAACAATATAATAATATGATTAATGAATTTTATGAAAATTGATTTCGAAAAAATATTTATTGAAACTGAGGCATTAATGCGCGGACACTTCATTCTTTCTTCGGGGAAACATAGCGATACATATTTTCAATGCGCAAAAGTTTTACAATATCCAAAATATCTTAATTTTTTTGCTCAGGAACTTTATAAAAAATTTGAAAAATTGAATTTTGACAAAGTCATTTCTCCAGCTATTGGCGGTATTGTTTTAGGCACGGAAGTAGGAAGAAGGTTTGATAAAAGAACAATTTTTTGCGAACGTGAGTCTGGAAAAATGAGTCTTCGAAGAGGTTTCTCAATTGAAAGAGGAGAAAAAATTTTGATAATTGAAGATGTGCTAAGTACTGGAGGATCTATAAAAGAAGTAATAAATCTCATTACTATTCTGGGTGGAGAAGTGATTGGTGTTGGGGTTGTTGTAGATAGATCAATTGAACCAGTTATGGTACATAAAAATTTTCATTCACTTTGCTCCTTAAAAGCTTCAATTTTTGATAAAAGTCATGTCCCTGAACATTTAAAAAATGTGGAACCAATTAAACCGGGCAGTAATATATTATAAAATGAATAATTTGATGAAAAAAATATTTTATACTTTATTGTTTTTAACGACAGTCTCTGCCCAATTTTTAGAGCCTATTAATCTAAGCTTTTCTTACGATAAAGATCTTTACCAAGAAGAAATTTTTGAATTACAAGTAAATATAAATCTTGAAGAGGGTTGGAAAATATACGCTGTTTATGGAGTTCAGGGAGGTCCTACTCCATCAAGAATTTTCGTAGAAAGTCCATTAATTGAAAAAGTTGGTAAAATAACTGAGCCAAATCCCATATCTGATTTTGATGAGGGATTTCAAGTTGAAACTAAATTCCATAAAGGGAATTTTAATATTAGTGCACCATTTAAAATTTCCTCATCAGTTAAAAATGGAGATCAATTAACCTTTAATCCTCAATTTGAGTATCAAGTTTGTAATGAAACAATTTGTTATCCTCCAACAATTTATTCTGAAGAAATAATTGTAAATATTATTGATGGAAATCCGAGAACGGAAAAACTGATTTCGAATTTTGATTTTGATTCAGATTCTATTTTAAATATTGCGGATAATAATATTTTATCTTTTTTAATTCTTGCGTTGAGTATGGGATTTTTAGCGTTATTAACTCCATGTGTTTTTCCAATGGTTCCAATCACTATTTCTTATTTTACTCATCGAGCTGAGCAATCTAACCAATCTGCTATAAAAGATGCTTCAGTTTATATGTTCGGAATTATAGGAACATTTACAGTTCTTGGAATGTTGCTCGCAATTATTTTAGGTGCTTCTGGAGCAAATCAAATTGCAGCTAATCCCTATGTAAATATTTTTATAGCAGCTTTGTTTATTTATTTTTCTTTTTCTTTGTTTGGATTTTATGAAATCGAGATACCTGAGAGCTTAAGAAGATTCTCATTACAGAAAGAAAGCTCTAAAGGCTATTTAGGAATCTTGTTTATGGCTTTAACATTTACCTTAACTTCGTTTACTTGTACGGTGCAATTTATGGGGCTGATTCTTGTCGCTGCTTCTCAAGGAGAATGGTTTTGGCCCATTATTGGAATGTTAGTTTTTAGTACTGCTTTTGCATCTCCTTTTTTCTTTTTAGCATTATTTCCAAAATATCTAACTCAATTGCCCCAATCTGGAAGTTGGCTCAATAATGTGAAGGTTGTCATGGGTTTTCTAGAATTAGCTGCAGCATTCAAATTTATAAGCAATTCTGACTTAGTATGGAATTGGAATATTTTTTCGTATGACGTTGTTCTCTTTCTTTGGTCCGTACTTATGCTATTGACTGCAATCTATTTATTCGGACTAATAAGATTTAGACACGATTCCATTCAACCTCTAACAAGTAAAAAAGCTCTGATTGCATCAGTTTTTTTAATTTTTTCACTTTATTTGTTCTCGGGTAATTTGGGATACTCCATTAATGGAACCATTCAATCATATTTACCTCCGAAAAAAGCAAGTTCTAATTTATTATGGGTAAATACCCTTGAGGAAGGATTTCAAAAAGCTCAAGAAGAAAACAAAAATATTTTTATTGATTTTACAGGAGTAACCTGCACCAATTGTCGATGGATGGAAACCAATATTTTTACTATTAATTCAATTGAAGATAAATTACAAAAATACGTTTTAGTCCGTTTATATACAGATTCAGGAAAAGATTTTAATCAAAAGAGACAATACCAAATAGAGCGATTTAAAACTGCAGCCCTTCCTTTTTATGTAATCCTTGATCCTAATGATAATATTATCGGTACTTTCCCTGGATTAACGAGAGACAAGAAAGAATTTGAGTCTTTTTTAGATAAAGGATTATAAGGGAACAATTTTAGTTTTAAGTGGTATTAGTAAAAAATAACATAGGAAAAACAATGAAGAAAATTTTTTTTGGAATATTAATTATATCAAATATTTTTGCTCAATCATCCATATTGTCGCAATTTAGTGATTCATTCGCAAATATTGTTGAAGGAGCGAACGAATCTGTAGTGACTATCACCACTACTAATACCGTTTCCATGAGAGAATATTCTGATTATTTCAGAGGATGGGGAAGATATTTTCCTGAAGAATATGAATCTAAATCATTGGGATCTGGAGTTATTGTCGATGAAAAAAATGCATATATAGTGACAAATCATCATGTGATTTATGATGAGAGAAACGATAAACCTGTTGATCAAATTCAAGTAGAATTAATTGATAAAAGAGTATTTAAGGCGACAGTTGTTGGGCTAGATAAAGGATCTGATTTAGCAGTTTTACAAATTGATGCAAAAGATTTAAAAGCTATCAAAATTGGAGATTCTGATAAAGTGCGTGTTGGAGAGTGGGTTTTAGCTATAGGAAGTCCATTTAGTGAAAATCTAAGCCATACTGTCACTGGAGGAATAGTCAGTGCATTAGGAAGAAATAATTTAATGTTAGGTGCAGATACCTATCAGGATTTTATTCAAACTGATGCAGCCATTAATCCTGGAAATAGTGGAGGAGCTCTTTTAAACCTAAAAGGTGAACTAATTGGAATCAATTCTGCTATCATTTCTGGTAATGGCCGATCTAACGCTGGGATTGGATTCGCTATTCCAGCCCAAATGGTTCAAAAAGTGATGAATGATCTTATTGATAAAGGATATGTAGTAAGATCATATCTTGGAATCTATATGCAAGATATTACAGAGGATCTTTATGAAGCTATGGATCTTAAAAATAGAACTGGAGCCATTGTCAGCGATATTGTTGAAGATAGTCCAGCAGAAAAAGCGGGTCTTGAAGAGGGAGATGTTATTTTTGAATTTGAGGATAAATCTATTACTAATGGTGCACAACTAAGAAATTTGGTTTCAGGTACAACTCCAGGAACAAAGGTAAAGCTAAAGATTAATCGATCTGGTAAAGATAAGTATGTCTATGTTACACTTGAAGAACGAACAGAAACTCTTTTAGCATCTTCATCATCTAATGCATTTAATAGTTTAGGGTTAACAGTAAAAAATCTTTCCCAAGATATTCTTGATCAATTTAAGATAGACTTAGATGTTTCTGATATTAATGGAGTCATTGTAGTTGAAACGGAACAGAATAGTCCTGCTGATAAAGCAGGTTTAACTAAAGGGGATATCATCTTACGTGTTGGAAGATCTTTAGTTGATGGTCTCTCTTCATTTAAAGAGGAATTGCAAAAGTATGATGAAGATCAAAAAATTCTTATGTTAGTTCGTCGAGGAAATTCTTCTAGGTATCTTACTATTCAGCGATAACTAATCAAATTGCAATAGTTCTTCATTTCTAATAAGTTCTGACTTATGAGTATCAAAAAAGAACAGCCAAAAATCAATTTTGTTCAAAATGAACATGATGTTCTTTCCTATTGGTCTAAACATCAAGTGTTTCAGAAACTCAAAGAGAAAAATTCCAATGGTCCTAAGTGGAGTTTTTTAGATGGTCCGATCACTGCTAATAATCCTATGGGTGTTCATCATGCCTGGGGTCGAAGTCTTAAAGACTTGTATCAAAGATACAAGGCAATGAATGGATTTAATCTCCGTTATCAAAATGGATTTGATTGTCAAGGGTTGTGGGTAGAGGTTGAAGTTGAGAAAGAATTGGGCATTAAGTCTAAAAAAGAAGTTGAAGAGTTAGGAATTGAAAAATTTGTTCAGCTATGTAAAG
>JALRJJ010000002.1 GCA_023255095.1 bacterium | reverse complement strand
AGTGAGAATGTGTTTCTTAGTTATGAAACAAAGAGTATTCTTGACGTTGCTGCTTTGATAAGAAAAGTTGACATAGTTATTACTCCTGATACATCAATAGCTCATATTGCTTCAGCGTTTAATAAACCAATAATAACTATTCATGAAAACAATTATAAAAGCTACTCTTTATTTAAACCGACTTCAGAGATATCAAGTGTTATATACTCCCCAAGAAGTGATACCCTGGAAGGTTTTGATGTTAAAAAACTTATAAAATACACTGAACAGATGATTAATAACACAACAAAATGAAAATTATTGGAACAAAGTTTTGTGGACATGACAGTTCTTTGTGCTTTATAGATACTAACGCAAGAAAAATATTTGCCTTAAGTACTGAACGAGTTACTAGGATCAAACATGATTTCTTGGATATATCGCCGATTTTAGAGAATTATAAATTTCACGATATTGATTATGTGGCACATTCTTATAGTGATTTTGAAGATAAGGGCCATGATGGCGAGCTAAGGAAAAAAATGACTTTTAATAAAGAAATAGAAAAAGCATTAAGAGAAATTATTAAGCCTAATTATATTAAAGATCTTGCCATATCCAAAAAAGAAAAGAAGAGATTATTACTTAAGAGTCTTTTTACAAACTTCTCATCTGTTTGGAAATACTATTCCTCTAAAATTCAAAGAGGCCTAGTTCTTGAATCCCCAGAAAAAGCCAAGAGGGCATTTACTACTTTTATAGAAAAAGTCTTTAATAAAAATGGACTCTATCCCAAAGAAATTCACTTCTTTGATCATCATCTGTGTCATGCAGTTCCCTCATATTACCTTTCTCCATTTAATGGTAAAGATGCTATTGCTCTAACACTCGATGGCCAAGGAGATGGATATTTTAGTAAAGCATACCTTTTCAAAAATAGGAATTTTAATTTAATTGGTTCATCAGAGGCGACATATCTAGGAAAAGGTGATTGGTATGTTTCAATAGGAAGAATCTATAATTATTTTACACAGGCAATGGATTTAAGACCTAATAGTGATGAAGGAAAAGTTGAGGCCTTGGCAGCTTTCGGCAAACCAGATGAACAGCTTCTAAATAAGCTAAAGTCAATTACTTCTATTGATAAAGATAATCTATCAATAAATTATGATAATGAAGGAATTAAAAAATTCTATGACATAGATTTTTTGAAGTCATGTAGAAAAAAAATAGGTGATTCAAACTTTTGCTCTGTGGTTCAAACTTACCTCGAAGATATTATTGTCGAATACCTGGATGCAATGTATTTAAAGTATCCGATTAATAATTTATGTTTATCTGGAGGGGTTACTGCAAATATTATTATGAGTTTGAATATCTATGAAAGAACAAATTTCAAAAATATTTATGTTTTACCTGCAATGGGCGATGAAGGTCTGGCTTTGGGTAGCGCAATTCTTGTAGCCCACCAATATCAAGAGGATGTTTCATGGCTTAGAAATATGGTTATGCCATATTTTGGAGATAGATATGATAGGAATACTGTAGAAGATGCTTTGGAAACGTTTAAAGAGATTAAGTATGATGATATTAATGATTCATGGCCAGAGGAGGCTGCAAAATCAGTTAGTCAGGGCAAAGTTTGCGCATTATTTCATGGTCGAATGGAGTTTGGCCCAAGAGCATTGGGCAATAGATCAATAATTGCCAATCCAATGAAGGAAGAATCTCGAGAAAAAATTAACTCCTTAATTAAGAAAAGACCCTCTTATCAGCCATTTTGCCCATCTATTCTAGAAGAAGAAAGGGAAAAGTTGTTTTCCAAAAGTTTTAAACATAAGCATATGGCTATTGCTTTTAGAATGAAAGAAAAACACATTAAAGAACTTCCATGTGCGGTGCATGTGGATGGAACTGCCAGACCTCAATTTGTTGAGGAAAAAGATAATCCGAACTATTTTAGATATCTCAAAGAGTTGAAAAAAATTACAGGTTACGGTGTGAGTCTTAATACATCATTTAATCTGCATGGAAGAACCATAGTTAGAACACCATTTGATGCTGTGAGAGATTTTTTAGATTGTAATCTTGATGAATTGTTTATAGAAGGTTATCGTGTCAGAAGAAAATGAAATAAAAATAAGTGGTTTTACTTTTATTAAAAATGGAATTATTCTCGGATATCCTTTTATTCAGTCTATCAAATCAGTACTTCCAATAGTTGATGAATTTGTAATTAATATTGGCGATAGTGAAGATCAAACCGCAGAGGCAATTAAGAGTATTAACAGTCAAAAAATTAAAATCATTTACTCATCTTGGAATGAAGCAATGAGAGATAAGGGCTATGTCTACGGACAACAAAAAATGATTTCACAATTTAATTGTAGTGGCGATTGGGTTTTCTATGTTGAGGGCGATGAGGTCTATCATGAAAAAGATTTGGAAGAAATAAAATCTCAAATTCTAAGTAATCACAAAAATGAAGCAATCGAGGCATTAGCAGTCAAATTTTTCCATTTTTATGGAAATTGCAGTACTTATATGGATTCACCTGGATGGTATCGTTCAGAGGTTAGGATTATAAGAAACAGTATAAGAACATACTCTCCAGACGGACTCTTTTGGGTTGTTATGGATAAAAACAAGATTGGAAGATATCCATTTGCCAAAAAAATTAATGCTCATTGTTATCATTATGGCTGGGTTAGGTCCGAATCACAAATGAACCTGAAGTCCAAAAAAGTTTCAAAGTATTGGAATAAAAATAACATAAAGTCGATTGACTATTCGCAAATGGATAAAAAAATCCTTAGACTTTTTGCCGGAACTCACCCGGGTATTATGTCCGAATGGTTAGACAATTCAACCTCAATTTTTCAGGTTGACCCCGATTATATTCCTACTTTTAAGCAAAAAAAACATAGGTTAATGAATTTCTTTGAAAGACTTCTAGGTATGGAATTGAGTAAAAAACACTATAAATTGGTTAAAGAGTGAAAAGAGTTTTAATTGAGCTGCCTACTTGGCTAGGTGATGCCGTTATGGCATCACCTTCTATTGAAAATCTAGTAAAGTCATACAGTAACATAAATATTGTTTTTATTGGTTCAATTTCATCAATTGAAGTATATAAAAATCATCCAAACCGCTCATTTAGTCTAGTTATTGAAAGAAACCTTTTCAGGTTATTCAAACAAGTTGGAGAACTTGGCAAATTTGATATTTTTATTACATTTAGAAATTCATTTAGGTCAACATTTATCAAATTTTTAATTGATGCAGAAAATAAATATCAATATAAGAAAAAAAATTACTCAAGTATTCATCAAGTTGAAAAATACTCCGAATTCATTAATAGAGTTACATCTAAAAATTTCCCCCCAGGTCGTTTAATAATTCATGGGCAAAATAAAATCAAAGATAATAAGAAGCTTACAATAGGGATTAATCCTGGAGCTTCATATGGTGATGCTAAAAGATGGGAAACATATAAATTTGCTGAAGTTATTGAGGAAATATCAAA
>JALRJJ010000110.1 GCA_023255095.1 bacterium | reverse complement strand
CTGCATTCAATGACAAAAAAGGAATTCTGCAATCATCTAATCATATAGATGATTGTAATTTTATGCACTACTCTCTTCAATTATCCTTTTATCGATATATTCTTGAACGATTTTATGGTTTAGAGGTTGGAAGTCAAACTCTAATTCATTTAAAGGATGATTCTTTTGATATTCATAGTATTGATTATCTCAATCAGGATCTAATCAACATGTTGAGAGAAAAGGATTTAATTTAAAAAAATTATAGCCTCATAAAGGATAATTAACAAAACGGCTTCGATCATAACTTGTTGAACTCTTTGAAGCCTGATATCTAAATAAGTATCTTTTTCAACTTTTTTATAAATGAAAATATTTGGTATAAATCTGGAAACCCGATTCTTATACTGCATGTAATCTCCTCCATGAAGTTCTGTTAAAACTCTCTCTTCATTAAGCACTGTTGGGATATGAAATAAAATAAACATTGTCAAAAGATATAATCCAATGAATACCGATTTAATAGCGAGAAATAAACTTAAGAGAATCATAAGACTAAAAAGATATAACGGGTGTCTGATAAGGGAATAGGGGCCATCGGTAATTACCTTTTTTGTTTTATGTCCTTCAATGAATAATGAAGCCCAAATTCTTCCAATTGATCCTAATACCATCAAAATCATTCCGGAAATATTCCATAGTGAAGTATTATAATTTTCCATGTTGATGGAATTCAAATTGATGGTAGGAGAAAAATAAATTAACGCAATTAGAAACAATCCTAGGATTCTATTAAAAAAAACTCTTTTTTCAGCAAAAAATTGTAGCATTTATTTAATATTTAAACGTTTTTCTTGAATCATTTCACAACCTGGAATAGCTTTCCCATTTTTTAAATCTTCTTTAATCTTTGTTTTATTGATAGAGATTTGTTCTTGAATCTCAAAATATTCTTTTGGAATCAATTGTTCATCAATAATAGAAACTTTATGAGGATTTTTTTGAATAGTAATAACTAATTCATCATTTTCAATTTTATCTAGTCCAACATTTTCTAAATTACTTTTCAGATATTCTTTAAGTCTTAAAATTTTGTTTTCTAAATTTTTTCTTCGATCAGCTTGTTTTCTTTCAGTTTCTTTTATGCCCTCTGCTGTATGTTCAAGATTTCGAATAAATTTGGCCACATTGATTGATTTTAGTTTGAATTCTCCCTGGATTGATTCTAGGGTATCTAGAATGTATTCATCTTCAATGTCAGTAAGTTCTTCAAGAGCAATTTTAAATTCATCAGCTAATTCATATAGACTTACACTTGACATGGTTAAAATTTAGAAAAAATACGTAGAAATACTAATTTATAATTCTTTGATTTCTTTAAGGAGGCTGTTTAGCATATCTTTAGCATCTCCAAAAACCATAATCGAATTATCATATCCAAAGAGTTCATTTTGAACTCCTGCGAATCCAGGATTCATACTTCTTTTATTGATAATAACCGTTTTAGATTTATCAACATTTAGAATGGGCATTCCATAAATTGGACTTGATTGATCATGTCTTGCTGCTGGATTAACAACATCATTTGCACCTAAGATTAGCGCGACATCACAATCTTCAAATTCTGGATTAATTTCATCTAAATCTTTTAATAGATCGTAAGAAACATTTGCTTCAGCCAGAAGGACATTCATGTGTCCTGGCATTCTTCCCGCAACAGGATGAATGGCATAATACACTTTTTTACCTTTTGACTCTAGCGTATCAGCAACTTCACGAGTAATATGTTGAGCTTGAGCAACAGCCAATCCATAACCTGGAACAATAATAATTTTCTCTGCCGCATCAAGAATCATCGCTGCTTCAGTAGTAGAGTAGCTTTTAATGTTCATTTCTTTACCTTCAGCACTCGATCCAGATGAAGATTCAGCCCCAACAGCTCCAAAAATAACATTTGCAAGGGAACGATTCATACCTTTGCACATAATATTTGTTAGAATCAATCCAGATGCTCCCACTAATGATCCACTAATGATTAACGCTTGATTATCAATTAAAAAACCGGTGGCAGCTGCAGCAACACCTGAATAAGAATTAAGCAAAGAAATCACTACTGGCATATCAGCTCCACCAATCGGAATGGTTAATCCAATTCCTAGAATAAGAGCTAAAATAATGATTACAGTAAATGCAGTCATTAGATCAGATGCTAAAAGGTTGGGGGTTAAAATTAGCACTAAACTAGCTAAAGCAATTAATGCATTGAATAATTGCTGACCTTTAAATGTAATTGCTCTTCCTGAAATGATTCCTTGTAATTTTCCGAAGGCGATGAAACTACCAGTGAATGTTAAAGATCCAATAAAAACACTTAGACAAACAATAATATAAGGACTGTTAGGATTGGAGAGAAATTCTGCCGAAGCGATAAGGGCGGAAGCAGCACCACCTAGTCCATTAAAAATCGCCACCATCTGTGGCATTTCAGTCATTTGAACTCTAGTTGCAAATAAAAAACCAATCAATGACCCAACTCCTACACCAATTAGAATTAGATTTGTGTCTAAAACATTTGAAGAGGCTAGGGTGGCAGCAATAGCAATCAACATCCCTAAGGCAGCTAAAAAGTTTCCACTTCTGGCTGTTCTTGGATGGGAAAGTCTTTTTAAACCTAAGATGAAACAAACTGCGGATATAAGGTAAAATAAATTCATTTTTTCTTAAACATTTTTAACATTCTATCAGTAACTAAAAAACCACCTACCACATTGATGGTAGCACAAATCAAAGCAGCAAGACCAATGTACGTTCCCATTTCACCGCCAACTCTAATAGCTAGTAAAGCTCCAACGATCGCAATCCCAGAAATAGCATTAGATCCAGACATCAATGGAGTATGAAGGGTTGGAGGAACTTTATTAATAATTTCATTTCCAACAAAGATTGCTAAGATAAATATTGTAATTAAATTGACATCCATTATAAGGCCTCTTTGGTTGGTTGATGAGTGATTTCACCATTATCAAGGAAAAGCATCCCACTAACAATTTCATCTTCCTTATTTAAATGAAAACCATTTTCTCCATGACAATGATCGATGATTGCTTCAATATTTTTTGAAAAAAGTTGACTAGCGTGTGTAGGCATCGTGCTGGGTAAGTTGGTGTTTCCATCAATAAAAATTTGTTTATGATTGACAATTTCACCAGGGGAGGTCAGTTCGCAATTTCCGCCATTCTCAGAGGCTAAATCCATAATAATTGAACCTGGCTTCATCATTTCTACCATTTCGGTGGTAATTAACTTTGGAGCTGGTCTATTGGGGATAAGAGCAGTGGTAATGACTAGATCTGAGACAGAAATTCTTTCTTTCATGATTTCTTGCTGCTTAGCTTTATACTCATCACTGGTTTCTTTAGCGTATCCTCCAGTTCCTACACCATCATCGCTACTACTTTCCACTTCAACAAATTTCGCTCCTAAACTTTCAACTTGTTCCTTGACTTCAGGACGGACATCAAAAGCTTCAACCTGAGCACCTAATCTTTTTGCAGTGGCTATGGCTTGCAACCCAGCAACACCCGCACCGATGATTAAGGTTTTAGCAGGAGAGATAGTTCCAGCTGCAGTCATCAATAAAGGCATGTATTTTCCTAAATGATCTGCGCCAATAATCACCGCTTTATATCCTGCGATATTGGCTTGAGAGCTCAAGATATCCATTTTCTGAGCCAAAGTAGTTCTGGGTAATAAATTTAAAGAAAATGCCGAGCATTCTCGTTCTTTTAATGCTTTTACCAATTCAATATCACGAATGGTCTGAAAAAGACTAATTAAGAGAGTATTTTTAGAAATCTGATTGATTTCATCTAAGGTTGGAGCGTTGACTTTAACAATAATATTAGATTGATAAATTGTGGAAAGGTCACAAATTGTAGCCCCAGCTTTCTCGTAATCAGTATCAGAAAAAAAGGAGTTAGCTCCAGCACCTGCTTCAATAAAAAAATGGTAACCCTTTTTTGAAAGGGTTGCGACAGTTTGAGGGATGATTGCCACCCTTTTTTCGCCGTTTTTATTTTCTTTTAATACGCCAACTTTCATACAAAAAAGACCCGATAAATTACACAAATAAAAATTTTCGTCAATTATATTTATTCGATACAATTGATTTTTTATTAAATTTAAATTGTATGAACTTATTTCCGAGAGCAACCGTGTTTAACTCTTTTCATTTGGATGTTTCAGATCTCCACTCCATTTTTGTTGAAGAGTCTGGAAATCCCAATGGAAAGCCTATCATTTTTCTTCACGGAGGACCTGGAGGAGGAATCGATCCATCTTATAGAGAATATTTCAATCCAGAGAAATGGAGAATTATAATGTTTGATCAGCGAGGGTGTGGTCAAAGCCTTCCCTATGCCGAGATAAGAGAGAACACTACTTGGGATTTAGTCGAAGATATCGAAAAAATAAGGAAATATTTAAACATTGATCAATGGGTCGTTTTTGGAGGCAGTTGGGGGAGCACCCTGTCTTTAGCGTATAGTCAAACACATCCCGATTCTTGTAAGGCGCTAATTTTACGCGGCATTTTTCTTGTAAGAAAAAAAGAAATCGACTGGTTTTATCAGTCTGGTGCTCATAATATTTTTCCTGATAAATGGGAAGGATTTTTGAAACCAATTCCTGAGCATAAAAGAGATAATTTAATGAGTGCATATTACGATATTTTGACAGGAGAGGATCGTCAAAAAAAAATAGAAGCTGCTCAAGCCTGGAGTACATGGGAGGGAAGTTCAGTACGATTAATTCTCGAAGATGAATTTATCTCTCATTTTACCGATGCCTCTTTTGCTGAAGCGTTTGCTAGAATAGAATGTCATTATTTTATGAACAACTGTTGGTTTCCAACTGATAATTTTTTGATCGAAAATATTGATAAGATACGTCATTTACCTGCAGTAATCGTTCATGGTCGATATGACATTATCTGTCCTGTTATTCAAGCTTGGGATCTTCATCAAGCTTGGCCTGAGGCTGATTTACATATTATACCTGATGCAGGGCATTCTATTTATGAAGAGGGAATCAAGAATAAACTTTTAGAATACACGGAAAAATATTCTGAACTATAATTTTAAAACAAAATGAAGCAATGCAGTGATACTTCCAAGAACAAATGTATTTGGATTGGAGATATCACTCAAAGCAATAATCGCACCTAAGATAGGCAACATATTACTACCAGATGGTTTCCAAGACGAAGATGCAATCTCTATATCTTCATCATCAACGTTTTTCGAAATAATTTTTTTCGATGCTTCTTGAGAGTATCTTAATAAAAAAGAAGTGGTTAATCGAGAGGAGTCTAAAATATCAAAAGATTCAATATTTTTTGCCAATTTAACAGCGATCTGTCCCGACTCATCGTTATTTTGAATTTCAATATCCTTAATATCGCCTTTTAAAAAATCTTGTCCGTTTTCAAAATCGATACTTGAGTCAAAAAAGGTTAAATAAAACCAATCATTTGAATACCAGGCAGAGACATTTTCTAGAGGAATATTTTTTTCCGAAAAGACTTCAATGACAGTTCCATTTTCTTTACTGGAGACCTTCATAGATTGAATTGCATTGTTTTGAGCGAAGAGATTTGAAGAAAAAAGTACTAAAAACAGAGCGATAATTGTTATATTTTTCATCCTAAGAATATATTATTTGTTTAGATTCTTATGAAACAATTTTATCAATGAAAAGTTCCGAAATTAGAGAATCCTTTATTGCTTTTTTTGAAAGTAAGGCTCACAAAAGAGTGAAAAGTGCTCCTGTATTACCTATAGGAGATAAGTCACTCCTTTTCACTAATGCAGGGATGAATCAGTTCAAATCAATTTTTTTAAATACGGAACAACCCAAAGATCTTCGAGTAGTCAATAGTCAAAAATGTATACGTGTCAGTGGAAAACATAATGATTTAGAAGAAGTCGGCAGAGATGGATTTCATCATACGTTCTTTGAGATGCTTGGAAATTGGTCTTTTGGAGATTATTATAAAAAAGAAGCGATTCAATGGTCTTGGGAATTATTCACTGAGGTTTGGAAATTAGACAAGCACAAACTTTGGGTTACAGTGTTTGAAGAGGACGATGAAGCCTACGAAATCTGGAAAGAATGTACGGATATTGATCCATCAAGAATCATTCGTTCAGGAGCAAAAGATAATTTTTGGGAAATGGCTGAAACAGGCCCTTGCGGTCCTTGTTCTGAAATTCATTACTATGTAGGTGACAATCCTTCAAACCAAAATGCTAACATGGTGAACCATTCATCAGAATATTGGGAATTGTGGAATCTAGTTTTTATTCAATACAATAGACTCAAAGACGGCTCCATGGAAGAGTTACCAAAAAAACATGTTGATACGGGCGCTGGTCTTGAGAGACTTTGTTCTGTTCTTCAACAAAAAAATTCTAATTATCAAACGGATCTTTTTTCAGAAATCATTTCTGAAATCGAATCGATTTCTCAAACATCGTACAACGATCATGAAGTATCTTATAACGTACTATGTGACCATATTCGCATGTTAACTTTTTCCATAGCAGATGGTATAATCCCTTCAAATGATGGTAGGGGATATGTGGTTCGAAGGGTTCTTAGAAGAGCTTCCAAGTTTGCTATGAATCTTGGCGTAAAAGACCCAATTCTATATCAATTAGTTCAAGCATTAGTAACAGTAATGTCTTCTCATTATCCTGAGATTAAGGAAAAACAGCAATACATCGAACAAACGATTTTAAATGAAGAGAAATCTTTTTTGAGAACGCTTGAAAAGGGAGTTCTTCAATTTGAAAAAATTATTTCTGAATCCAATAAGACCATAATTGATGGAATTGATGCTTTCAAATTATATGATACTTATGGATTTCCCTTAGATCTGACGCAGTTAATGGCTGAAGAAAGACAGATGAAAGTTGATATTGATTGATTCAATGTTGAAATGAAAAAACAACGAGAATTAGCAAAATCTGGCCAAAAATTTATATCCGACAATATTGATTTTGATTGGCAGTTAAGTTTTGACAAAGATCATTCTATTTTTGAGGGGTATCTAAATGACCAAATCGAAACTAAAATTGTTAATTATGCATTTGAAGATGAAAACCTAATTCTAGTACTTTATCAAACTCCATTTTATGCTGAATCAGGTGGACAAATAGGCGATACGGGAATTATTAAAAATAGCGATTTTTCCGCAAGAGTTTTAGATACTCAAAAAAACGGAGAGTTTATTTTGCATTTTTGCCAGATTGATAGTGGTGCTATTGGTGACAATTTATCAGTGAATTGTGCTATTGATTTAACGAGAAGAAAAAAGATTAAAAATAATCATACTGCTACCCATCTCTTGCATCAAGCTGTTAAAGACACCCTAGGAAATCATGTCAATCAAGCGGGTTCATTGGTCGATCCAGACTACCTGAGATTTGATATCACACATCCAAATAAAATTTCAAAAAACGAAATCAATCAAATTGAAGAAATCGTGAATCAAAAAATTAACGATTCAATCAACGTTGAAACAAAGATTAAAAGCCTTGATGAGGCAAAAAAGGAAGGCGCGACAGCTCTTTTTGGAGAGAAATATGGCGAGATGGTTCGAGTGGTTTCGATTGGAAATTTTTCAAAAGAATTATGTGGAGGTACCCACGTTTCTAACACTGCTGAAATTGAAAAATTTAAAATAAAACACGAAAAAGCAATTTCATCTGGAGTTAGAAGAATTCATGCGATTTCCAGCACAGAGGTTGATATTTTTCTTCAAGATCTTAAAAATTCTCAGAAAAATCAAATCCTTGCAGAACAAGAAAGACAAATTCAAAAAGAATTACAAAAGCAATTAGTGGAATCTGTAGATTTTTCACAAATACTATCCCAAGAAATTTTGATGAATGGTATACAAACAATCATTAGTGAGGTTCATTTAGGAAATGCTGGAGATTTAAGAGTTATTGATCAAAAAATTCGTAATAATTTTTCCAAAGGTCTTATAATACTTTTCACTAAGGTTGATGATAAAATTTCTTTGTCTGTCAGTCTTTCATCTGAATTAATCAGCGATTCATTTAATTCTGGTTTACTTGTTAAATTCATTGCAACTCCTTTAGGGGGAGCTGGTGGAGGAAAGAACGATTTTGCAATGGCAGGAGGGATCAGCAGTAATAATTCTGAGATTGAAATCATTCAATCAATTAAAGATTCAATTGAAAAAATCATGGAGAAAAAATAATGCAATTTCAAAAAATAAATCATTCATATATCGTTCATGTTGAAGAGGGAGAAAAAGTCATGCAAACCCTTACCAACTTTTGTATTGAAAAAGGAATTCATTCAGCGCAAATCTCGGGTATTGGAGCCGTAAGAAATATTGATATTGGTGCCTATGATATTACCAATAAAGATTACATTCATCGTATTTTCGAAGAAATCCTAGAGCTATTGTCCTTTCAAGGAAATGTAGCAATCAAAGATGGAGAACCATTTTTACATGCACACATTACTTTAGGAACACATGATATGGAAGTTTATGGAGGACATTTATTTGAAATGGAAGTTGCTGCTGTAGGGGAATTTATCATTCATGATTTTCAAAATAAAAATACTTTACGCCAATACAATGATGATATTGGTTTAGCAACATTAAAATTATGCAATTTATAAGGAGAAATTATGTCAAATTTTAAATCACCAAACCCAGTCGGACCCTATTCAATGTTCAGAGAACTTTCTTCTGGAGGATGGATAACTTCTGGTCAAATTCCAATAGATCCTATTTCAGGAAATCTAAACAATGATTCTCATCAGAGTGAAGTCATTCAAGTTTTTAATAACCTCGAAGCAGTTCTTTCGGATCACAATAAATCAATCAATGATGTAAAGAAATTCCTAGTTTTTTTAACAGACCTTTCTATTACTCCTTTAGTAAATGCGGAGATTGAAAAAAGAGTCAATAAGCCCTTTCCTGCGAGATCGACTATACAAGTGGCAGGGTTACCAATGGGAGCCAATGTAGAGATTGAATGCCTAGGATAGTAAAATTTCTTTCTATTTTGCTTTGTTTCTCTTTGGTCATATCTCAAGAAAAAACAGATTTCAGAACAAAAGAAGAGCAGCAAAAAGATCCAAAAATTGCTTTAAAAAAAGCAATGGTTTTTCCAGGATATGGTCAAACTTACAACGATCAGTGGTGGAAAGGGGCATTGATTCTTGCTGGAGAGGTATGGGCCATTTATAATTTTGATCAATATCGTCAAGACGTCAAAAATTATACCCCTGATTTTCCTTACTCATCTGAGCACTATATTTCTCAAAGAAATCGTTTTGCTTGGATAGCTATAGGGTTGTATTTTTATAGCTTAGTTGATGCTTATGTAGAAGCACATCTTGATAATTTTGATCAGCTGGTCATCGAAAATGATCCGTTAAACACAAAGGAATAAAATGTCTACAACTACTAGAGAAAATTGGACTTCAAAAAGAAACTTTATTTTAGCTGCTGCCGGTTCAGCTGTTGGATTAGGAAATATTTGGAAATTTCCTTATATCGCGGGAGAGAATGGTGGAGCAGCATTTTTATTTATTTATATAATATGTATTCTAATGATCGGGATTCCAATTCTTAATCTTGAAATTCTTCTTGGAAGAGAAACCCAAAAAAATCCAGTAGGAGCCTTCAAGCAATTGTCGACAAATCCTTTATGGCAATATGTGGGAGGACTTGGTGTCATAGCAAGTTTTACTATTCTGTCATTTTATAGCGTAGTTGGAGGCTGGTCGATTGCCTATATGCTTGAAGCAATTAATGGAACTTTTAAAGGATTTGAGAATCCACAAGTAGCTGGTGAGTTTTTTAATTTAAAGAATTCAAATGCAAACTGGGTTTTAGGTTTTCACACATTATTCTTTTTAACTACTGTAGCGATCATTTTATCAGGCGTTCGAAAAGGCCTAGAAAAAGTGAGTCGCTATTTAATGCCCTTACTTTTGTTAATCCTCTTTTTTTTAGTTTTCCAAGGATTATTTTTACCAGATTCTGAAAAAGGGTTAGAGTTTTTGTTTACTCCCGATTGGTCAAAAATCAATGCCCAGACATTTTTATTAGCTTTGGGACATGCTTTTTTTGTCTGTAGCAATGCTGTCCCTGTTTGCTGTTTCTTGTAATCAAAATACCGGACCTTGCGATTATGATATTCAAAAAGGCTATGCTTTAGTAAGAAGTATAGAACCAATACAATCTGAGGGTGACAGTCTGTT
>JALRJJ010000055.1 GCA_023255095.1 bacterium | reverse complement strand
CTATCACTTTGTTGTACAATATCAGGTAATGCCAACTCGTTCTCTGGAAATGCAAATAATTCTACTAGATCACTACATGTTCCCTTCTGTCCTCCCTGAAATATCAATAAATTAGAATTGTTTAAACAGTGAAAACGAATTACAAGCACAGTATCAAGATGGGTAAGATGTTAGAGGAACATAATATTGGCTTCATGGATTGTGGAACCTCAGGCGGTGTCTGGGGCCTAGAAAATGGTTACTGCTTGATGGTTGGTGCCACCGAGCAAGTTGCCAAGGCTGTTGAACCAGCCTTAAGAGCCTTAGCAGTGACACCTCAAAATGGGTGGCTTCATGTTGGTCCTGTGGGTTCCGGTCATTTTTCAAAAATGATTCATAATGGTATTGAGTATGGCATGATGGAATCACTTGCAGAGGGTCTTGAGCTACTAAAGGGTAAAGAAGAATTTGGTATTGATATCGCCAAGGTCACTGAATTATGGCGTCATGGTTCAGTGGTTAGAAGTTGGCTACTTGATCTAACGGCGGAAGCACTGCAGGGTGACCAAAATATGGATAAGATCAGATTGCTTACAAATGAAATATATGATTTCTCAAAAGATCAAAAGGTTTTACAACAACCTAATGAGTTCGAAAAATATAGGAGAAACTACCCTATTCGATATGAGTGGCATCATTTTTCTTCAAAAATTAAACTACCCATTGCTTAGTCATTATGTTTTGCCTTGATTCACGATTAAAAAATGACACCATTAACATTGGAAAGTTACAACTTAGTCGAGTTCTCTTGATGAATGATTCAAGATACCCCTGGATAATTCTTGTGCCAGAGTTAGATAATGTCTATGAATGGACTGATCTCTATAATGAGCAACAAATAACTCTTCACGATGAATCGCTACTAATCCAAAAGGTCTTAAAGGATCTATATGGTGGTCAATCTCTTAACGTTGGAAAACTTGGAAATATTGTCTCCCAGTTCCATCTTCATCATATTGTTCGCTTCGAAAATGACCCTGCATGGCCTGGGCCAGTTTGGGGACATTCATCACCAGTAAATTATTCACCTCAAGAGCTAGAATCTAGAATCTCTGAAATCAGGCAAGCCATAAGAATATGAGCAATAAGGATTGGTTGATGGTGTTTTTGTTGGGTCTCTTTTGGGGTTCAAGCTTCTTATTTAATGAGATTTTATTAAAGCATATCTCGCCAATAAGTATTGCTTTTGTCAGGGTTGCAGTTTCTGCCATGATTCTTATCCCATTTATAATTGCCAAATATGGAATAAAAATATTAACACAAAGCGATATTTTCAACCTAACTATCATGGGTCTGATTAACAACATACTCCCCTTTTCACTTATTGCTGTTGGGCAACAATTTACTACTGGCGGATTAGCCTCAATACTGAACGCAAGTACGTCTTTTTTTACAATTATTGTTGCCTCAATTTTCTTAAAAAATGAGAAATTAACTACAACAAGAGTTCTAGGTGTTTTGATAGGTGTCTTAGGAGTTTCAATTGCGGTTGGATTTGATGAGATTTTTTCTTTAAGCAGTTTATACTTGTCTTTAAAACTCTCATATGATAAAGTAAAGTAGTCTTTTAAAAATAAAATAGCTTTGTGATCATTATCTTTTAATCTCTTTGCATATTCACCCATGATATGAATAGACTCAATCTTTGTTTGATAATGTTGTTCAAGTCTAATTTTATATTCACTATTTGTATATTTTCTCTTATTATTTACTTTTTCTTCTTTATAAATAATCATTGGAGAATAATTTATAAATCTTCCTTTTAATAATTCTAAAATATTTAAATGATGTAAATACAATAAAGCTTTATCAATATCTTCAATAGCATATTTCCCATTTAATAAATCATGTAATCCTTTTAAAGAAAAAATCACCTCATGTTTTTGTCTATCATCAAAATCTTTAGTTAGTAAAATTAGAATATTTTCACTAATTGAATGATTTCTATTAATTTTATCTTTTATCTTTTCTAGATTCTCAAATTTAAAATACCATAGGTCTTGTTCTCTATTTCTTCTATTAAAAATAAAACTTGATTTACTTCTCCAACTTTTGATAATTGATTTAATCAAGTCTGATTCATTCTTAGTTATTAATTCTTTTTTACTTAGTTCCTCATTTAGTTCTCTTATTCTTACTTTTGAACTATTTAAAGACTCTAAATAAGTTAATAATTCTATCTCTATATCTTTTATTTTTTTGAAACTATTAACACTAAAGATACTTATTTCTAAACTTAAATCTTTACTGTCACCTAAAAGTTCTAATTGCTTTAATTGATTTATAGCTAAAGATATTTCATTTATTAGTCCTATTATCTTTATTTTTTAATTATTTATAAATTTAAGTTATAAAATATAAAAGTGTAGTTTATAAACACTCTTAAAAAAAATTGTTAACTTTTAGTGAATTTTATAATATCCTAAAATGGCTAAGTATAGAATTACAGTAAATTATTTTTAAAAGTAGCATTTTAAATTTAAAAAAAGCAAGGGTGTAAAATATGGAAAAAGTTGTAATTATAGGTGGGGGTTATGCGGGAATTTACGCATTAAGGCAGTTAGCGCAAAACAAAAATATCAAAATTACTTTGATTGACAAACATACTTTTCACAATCTTCAACCAGAAGTTTATGACCTTATTGCAAATAAATCGAATATTGCTGATGTTACTATTGACCTTACAACTTTAGTAATGGGATTTGACCATGACTATTTAGAGTATAAAAATCTAAAAGTTAGAAATATTGATAAAGATGCTAGAAAAATTTACACAGAAGAACAAGAAATTGTTGAATATGATTATTTAGTTATGGCAGCAGGAACTAGAACTTTCTTTCCACCTCAAATTGAAGGTCTAAACAATGCCCACGATATCAAAAAACTTCACTGGGCAATGCACTTTAAACAAAGTTTTGAAAATGAATTATTCAAAAAAATTAGAGATGAAGCTAAACAGTGTGCTGATACACATATTGTAGTTGTAGGAGCTGGTTTATCAGGTGTTGAGATTGCAGCTGAAATGGCATATAATACTAAGATGTTTTTTAAAAAGGGTAATTTTACTTGTGATAATCTAAAAATAACTCTTATTAGTAGTGCAGATACAATTTTACCAGGATTAAATTCTGAGCTTATAAAATCATCTCAAGAAAGACTAAAATCTCTTGGCATCGAAATTATTTCAAATACAAAATTAAAAAAATGTGAAAATGAAATAGCTTATTTTACAAATGGAACAAATAAAAAATACTCTTTTT
>JALRJJ010000039.1 GCA_023255095.1 bacterium | reverse complement strand
CTAAATATTTTTATCGCTTTTGTTTGGTATCCTAATATGCGCAGAATTGAACAATCACTATCTCGATTTGATGACCATGAAGACTACAAAAAACAAACCTCATTTTTCTTTCCTTTTTTGTAATGAGGTTAATTATTTTTTATGATGGAGTTTGTCTTTTGTGTTCAAAATTAATCAATTTTTTATCTCGATATCCGGAAAATAGTTTAATTTATTTTAGTCCTTTACAATCTCCATATGCTCAAAAAGAATTAGATCAGAAATATCATCTACAAAACACAGTTTTTGTGAAATATGATAATAAGCTATACAATAAATCTGAAGCAGTTTTTTTGATTTTAAAGATTATAAAACACCCTTTAAGATTCTCAAAATATCTTCTTCCAAATGTCATTTGGAATTGGGGATATGATCTGATTGCACGAAAAAGATATTTATGGTTTGGTAAAAAAGAGCAATGTATTTTTCCAAAAGATAACCCTCAATTTTTAATAGATGAGCAGCTTAAGTAAAAATCAATATACAACTTTTTATTCTATGGAAACAAGATGGTACGATGAAGATATGCTGGGACATATCAATCACGGAACAGCCGTAGCCTATTTTGAAGATGCTCGTGTAAGGCATGCGGCTGATTTGGGCTTAAAACCATATAATAAGATTGAATTTCCCTTCATTGTTGCTTCAATGAGGTTAGAATATTTAAAGCAAATCAAACATCCTGAGGAATTAACAGTTGGGTTGAAAATTTCTCGTATTGGAGGAAAAAGTTTTGATTATCAATACGGACTTTTTGTAGGAGATGAAAACGATCCATCTATTGAATGTTTTATGACTCTTGTTTGTTTTGATTTTGAAAAACAACAAACTGTACCAGTCTTTGATGCTATTAAGAAAGAATTGAATAAATAATATTTATGAAAGTTTCAATTTCCAATCAGATTAAAACGATTCAATTAGGTGATAAAGGACCAAACCTATTAACAGTTGAAAGACAAAGAAGCATTATAAGGGAGCTTTCCTTAAATGACTCCAAAGCCATTATTATTTTAGGCAATGATCAAGTTTTTAGTGCTGGTTTAAACTTAAAGGATTTAACGGCAGCTAGTACGAAAGAAGAAGTCGGTGAAATTTTTTCTTCTTTGAGTAATCTATTACAGTCTATCAGAAAATTTCCAGGCCCCGTCATTTCAGTCATTTCTGGTCATGCTATTGCAGGAGGGTGCTTGTTAGCCCTAGCATCAGATTATCGAATTGGAATGTTTGGAAAACAGAGGATGGGGTTAAATGAAATGGCCATTGGTATTGACTTACCCTTAGACATGTTGACTATAATTAGCCAAACCATTCGAAGGGATTATCTTTTTGAAGTGGCCTCTCAATGCCGTCTTTATTCGCCTAAAGAATGTTTTCAAAGAGGATTAATTAACGAGTATTTTTCTAACCCCTTTATTGGTAAAAAGAGAGCGACCAAAAAAGCCATTCATCGTGCGGAAGAATTAGCTCAATTTTATATTGCGGCTGGAGAGCCATTCATTCGTTTAAAAGAGTCACTACTTCATGGAAAAGAATTTTCTGGTGATATTTTAATTGAGAATTGGTTTAATCCTTCTACTCAAGAGAAAATTCAGAACGTATTAAAGTCTCTGCAAAAGAAATGAAAATATTAATTGCAGGTGGAACAGGGTTTGTGGGTTCACGTTTAGTTTCAGTTCTTGAAAATAATGGCCACGATATTTTTGTACTTTCACGAAATCCTAAAAAATATTCCGATCTCAACACTTCAAAGGTTAAAATTATTGATTGGAATGAAGACAATCCAAATGAACTTCATGATATTCGAATTGTCATTAAGTTGAGTGGAGAAAATGTAGGAACTCTTTGGACAAAAACTGTTAAAGAAAAGATTTTAGATAGTCGAGTCAATACAACATATCAATTGAAAGAATTTTTGTTACGAAATTCTATCCGTCCATTAAAAATTCTGAATGCATCTGCGATTGGATATTATGGATTTTTGAACGAAGGGAAAGAGGTTAATGAGCTATCTAAAGCGGGAAGTGGTTTTTTAGCTGAAGTTTGTCAGGCAAATGAGCAGGCCTGCCGTTCATTTGAATCGTTTCAAGGTGTTAAAATCTATCAATTAAGAATTGGATTTATTTTAAAAAAATCATTTATTCAAATGATCAAACCACTCCTGTTGTTATGTTTTCCTGTACCAGGAATCAATAATGCGTTTTTCCCCTGGATTCATTTAGATGATGTAGTGGGTTTTATAAAATATATAGTAGATGAAAAGGCAGAAGAAGGTAATTATAATTTAATATCTCCACAATTTTGTACTCATTATAAATTTTATCAGACAATTAAATCACCAAAAAATCCAAATAATAAATGGGTATTTTTTATTCCAAAATTTATTCAAAATATCGTTGGCGATATGAAAGAATTAGTTCTCTATGGTCCTAAAACTATTCCTTCAAACACGTTGTTAAGTGGATATCAATTCAAATTTGAAGATCTTCGTGAGACTATTGAAGATTTGATGAAAAAATAAAATATTGAAAATCTCAGTAAATTTCTTAAATTTTGGGCCGTTACTCTACAATTATGGCAGCTAAAAAATTATCCGCTAAACAACTTCAAAAAGAACTCCAAAATTTAGAGGGAACTGATGCAGACGCTCTAGCCCTTGAAATCGAAAAAGAAGAAGTAAGAAAAGCTGCATTAGAACGAGCTGATAAACGTATTAGAAGATCAAAAGTTGCTAGTGGTACGATTAGCATGTATTTAGCTGAAATTTCTCAATATGAGCCTCTTTCACCTGATAGAGAAGTTGAATTGGCTGTTCAAATTGCTAAGGGAGATCAAAAAGCAATGAAAGAATTGGTAGAAGCTAATTTACGATTTGTTGTTTCGGTTGCAAAAAAATATCAAGGAAATGGCCTCTCTCTTTCGGATATCATTAATGAAGGAAATTTAGGTTTAATCAAAGCAGCCAAAAGATTTGACCCTTCAAGAGGATTTAAATTTATTTCCTATGCTGTATGGTGGATTCGTCAGGCTATTTTACAAGCCTTAGCTGAACAAGGAAGACTGATTCGTTTACCGCTAAACCGTGTAGGTACTATTACAAAAATTACAAAAGCAGCTGAAAAACTTGAAGCTGAAATGGGTAGACCTCCTAAAGTGGAAGAGATAAGCCATCAACTTGATATCAAAACTGAAGAAGTATTTAATGCATTACAATATTCACGTAGACATAGCTCTTTAGATGCTCCATTTGCAGAAGGAGAGGATAGTTCTTTAATTAATGTAATTGAAGACCAAGAAGAAAGAGATCCCGATAATACTGTTATGGATACTTCTATGAAAGAAGAAATCGCATCTGCTCTTAGCACACTTACTGAAAGAGAAAGATCTGTTATTGAAATGTATTTTGGAATTAATAGAGATCGTTCTTTTACTTTAAATGAAATTGGAGAACAATTTAGCTTAACTAGAGAAAGAGTACGTCAAATTAAAGAAAAAGCTATCAGACGTTTAGCACATAAAACTCGCAGTGAACCACTTCGAGTTTATTTAGGTCAGTAAGTGAATTCCACTTTAATTTTATTCCCAATTTTTCCATTAGTATTTCTTACTTTATTACAAACTGCTTTTAATGCTCAAAAAGTCAAAAAAGCGGTTTTAAATAAATCATTAGATCCAAAATGGTTAAAGTTTATGCCTTCTTGGGAAGCTGTTCCAGACGAGATTCAAGCTTCAAGAGAACATTTAAAAAACTTACATCAAGCTCCAATAATTTTCTATGTATATTGTATAATTGCTTACATCGTTAGTCACGTTACGCTCTTAACATTACTATTGGCATGGACATACGTTTTGTTCAGAACTATTCATTTTTTAATTAGAGAAATTAATCCAAAAATTTCTCTTAGAAGAAATCCTTTTGCAATCACCATATTGCTCTCTGTTATTCTTTGGATAGATTTATTAGTATTTTTAGTTTCACAAGTTTGATTTCTCTTCTAATAATTTATTAGGACTCTATTTTATCAATTAGTATTATCCTCAATTATGGGTAAAAATACAAAAATAGCTATCATTGGACGTCCAAATGTGGGTAAATCTACCTTATTTAATCGTCTTTCCAGCTCCCGAATATCCATCGTAGATGAAACTGAGGGAGTAACTCGCGACAGAGTGTACGCTTCCGGGGAATGGATTAATCATAAATTTGATATTATTGATACAGGAGGATTTATTGGAGACAACAATGATTTTTTTAATCAAAAGATCAAAGAGCAAATAGGGCATGCAATTGAAGAGTGTGATGTAATTATTATGCTTGTCGATGGGAAGGATGGATTAAATCCCGCTGATCGATTCTTATCTCAACTCATAAAAAAATCATCTAAACCATCTTTTTTAGCAATCAATAAAAATGATAGCTCTAAAATTGATGAAAATCTTCATGAGTTTTATGAACTAGGATGGGATCAGCTATTTTCTATTTCAGCACTAAATGGTTCAGGAGTAGGAGAGCTTTTAGATGAGATTCTTAAAACATACTCTTCCAATTTGATGGATGAAGTAGAAGAAAATATTTTATCTATTTCAATCGTAGGAATGCCAAACGTAGGTAAATCTTCGATTCTTAATGCTATCATTCAAAAAGATCAAGCAATTGTTTCAGATATTGCTGGGACTACAAGAGATTCAATTGATACAAACATTAAATGGCATGGAAAGCAAATACGAATTATTGATACGGCTGGATTGAGAAAAAAGAGCAAGATTGATGATAGCATAGAATTTTATAGTTCTTTAAGAGCTATGGATGCCTTACTAAGGTCAGATATTGTTTTACTAGTAATAGATGCAATTAAGGGAATTTCTAAACAAGATAAGTCAATTGTAAATGAAGTTTTAAAAAAGGGTAAAAGACTAATTATTTTAATAAATAAATGGGATTTAACTGGAGAATCAAATATATCAGCTGATTCTTTTAAGCAGGAAATGTACTATGATTTCCCCTTATTGCAGAACTATCCCTTACTTTTTGTTTCAGCAAAAACAAAAAAGAGAATTTCGAATATTTTAGAGAGTGCATGGGAATTATTTAATAAAAATGTTTCAAAAATTTCAACTAAAGAGTTAAATAATTGGTTAGAAAAAGTGTTAATTCAATATTCTCCTCCAGCTGTGCAAGGAAAGCTGATAAAAATTAAATTCGTTGAACAAGTGCATATCAATCCTCCCATTTTTGCATTTTTCACCAATTATCCTAAATTAATTTCTGTAAGTTATAAAAGATTTCTAATGAATAAACTTCGGGAATCTTTTGATTTAAATGGTATTACGTTTAAGTTGTCGATTAGGAAAGGGTAATGAAAGAGGAAAATAAGAAAATTTATAGTTGGGCACTATATGATTGGGCCAACTCTGCATTTGCCACAACCATTATGGCAGGTTTTTTCCCAATATTCTTTTCACAATTTTGGTCTTCATCTGAAAATTTATCCTCTAGTACTTTTTATTTAGGATTAGGTAATTCAGTTGCCTCGATTTTTGTAGCACTTCTTGCTCCTATTTTAGGCGCTATCGCAGATAAAGGAACTTTAAAAAAACGCTTTTTAATTTTCTTCGCATTTTTGGGGATTGTGATGTCTATTTCCTTAGGGTTTATTGCTCAAGGTATGTGGCCTATTGCTTTGATTGTTTATGTTATGGCTACTATTGGATTTTCTGGAGGTAATATTTTTTATGATTCATTACTTCCCGCAGTAAGTAATGAAAAAAATATTGATTTTGTTTCTGGTTTAGGCTTTGCTTTAGGATACTTAGGAGGAGGTATTTTAATTGTAATAAATTTCTTAATGCTGACTTTTCCTTCCAGTTTTGGTTTGGCTAATTCCACTGAGGCTATTCAATATTCATTTATTTCTGTAGGGATATGGTGGGCAATTTTTTCTCTTCCAATCTTCCTGTTTGTTAAAGAACCATCCCTGCATGAAGAAACTTCAATTTCACAGTCAATAAAAGAAGGATTAAAGGAGCTAAAAGATACTTTTAATGAAATTAAGAATCTGAAAGTGGTATTCACTTTCTTAATTGCTTATTGGCTATACATTGATGGAGTTGACACTGTTGTTCGAATGGCA
>JALRJJ010000032.1 GCA_023255095.1 bacterium | reverse complement strand
AAGTTTTGCAAAAAACAGTACCTTAATCATCTTCTTTTCGCTCACTTTTTTCTATCAAAGAGTCCTCAAACTCCAATAATTCATTTGGATCATCCTGTAATTCAACTTTTTCTATCTGGGAAAAACGACGTGATATTTTTTGGGATGTGATATGAACATCTTGTGCATTTTCATGGGCCATTCTGATGTTATCAGCTAACTTCTTCATTCTCTGATCAAATCTTTCGAATTCCTTGCCAAGCTTTCCTAACTCTGCCTTGATAATATGCACCTGCTTTCTTGTTTCAACATCTTTTAATACAGCCCTTGCTGTATTTAATACAGCCATCAAGGTGGTTGGCGACACAACCCACACCTTGTGATTCAAAGAGTCCTGAATGAGTTCTGGGTGGTAGGCGTGAATTTCGGCAAATACTGCCTCTGCCGGAACAAACATCACTGCTCCATCCGAAGTTTCATCAGGAATTATATATTTGGTAGATATATCAGTAATATGTTTACGAACATCTAACTTAAATTGTTTTTCTGCTTTTATTTTTTCTGGCTCACTCAAAGAGCTATCAAACATTTTTTGATAATTTTCCATGGGAAATTTAGAGTCAACTGCGACCGTACCTGTTGGCTCCGGGAGAAATAAAACACAGTCAGCGCGACTTCCATTCTTGAAGGAATGTTGAAAAGAAAAAGAATCGGGTGGCAGTATATTTTTAACTAAACTCTCAAGCTGCAATTCACCATAAGCACCTCGTGACCTTTTATCTCCCAACAATTCCTGCAGGCTAACAACATTTGTGGTTAAGCCATCAATTTTCTTTTGAGCCTCGTCAATTGTAGCCAACCTTTCCATAACGCTTAAAAAAGTCTCATTGGTTTTTTTAAATCCCTCTTCAAGTCTTTCATGCACCTTGCCGGTTATTTCCTCAAGACGAGTATCGACAGATTTGGTGAGTGACTCAATTGATGCCAGAAGCTGCAATGTGGTGTTTTTAAGGGAGGATTGGATTGACTCTTGCTGAATCTTGCCCTGGTTCTGCAGTGCTTGATTAAGTTTCTCAACCACCTCGGCTTTTAATTGATTAATAATCTCTTGCTGACTAACTTTTAGGTTTTCTAATACGTCACGATTATATTTAAACTCTTCACTCACGAGCTTATTAAATCGATCCGTAGTTTTGTTTAAAGAATCATTAAAGTCTTGGAGTATTTTACGATGGTGCTCATTTAATTCTGAATTGATATCATTGTTGGCGGGTCGCTGTTTAGTTAGGACCATAAAAACTCCAACAATAACTATGATTAAAGCGCCTAGAATTAGATATTCAAACATGAATCATATCCAATTGATTAGCATTCAAAAAAGAATCTAGCTGCCGCTCTTCCCCCTTAGGTAACTTAAAATGTAGAGTCACATTATCATCAAACTCTTTTTCAACAACCTCACCTTTTATTTTAGAAACTAATTTAATAAATTGTTCTAAAATATTGTATTTAATTACTATTTTAAAAAAATTATACTCCACATATTGAGTAAATTTACCCATATCAAGCGCTATTTGTGCCGCTTCGCTATACGCCTTCACCAACCCTCCGGTACCTAAATTTATTCCTCCATAGTAACGAACAACCAGCACTGCGGTATTAATCATAGCCCTTCCCTCTAAAATATTTAATAAGGGTTTACCTGCGGTCCCTGAGGGTTCACCATCATCAGAAAAGTATGCATCAATACCATGTTCATTCTTAGTTCTAAGAGCATAAACAATATGGCTCGCATTACCAAAAGGTTCTTTCCACAAAAGAGCTAACTTTTGCTTGAGCGAGCTCAGATTATCACAAGGTATAGCTTGGCTTAAGAATTTAGATTTATTAACCACTGTTTCTTTGAATTCTGTTTCCCTTTCAACAACAACCACTAAAACAACCCTTTTAAAACACCCTTGGAGTTAACATCAATTGACTCAGCGGCCGGTTTAAGAGGTAGACCTGGCATAGTCATAATTGGACCACAAATGATTACAATAAAGCCGGCTCCATTTTTTAGATCAAGATCTTTGATCTCCAAGGTATGATTCAATGTTGCACCAAGTTGCGCGGGGTCAGATGAAAAAGAATAAGGTGTTTTAGCAATGCAAACAGGTGTTACAGCTGGATCGGGTCGCAACCTTAAATCGGTGCGAAAGACAT
>JALRJJ010000018.1 GCA_023255095.1 bacterium | reverse complement strand
CAAGGTCGCGGCAATTTCCGTCAATAAATCCCCTTTCGACCGGCGCGCCGATCCGTACCGAGTACTCTTGGAAATATCAATGAGTTAGTTAATATAATTAAATCAATTAATGAAAATTAAAATTCAATCTGGTATAGATATCGTTAAAATTTCCAGGATTCATTCTATTTTAAATTCCGAGAAGAGAAATAGATTCATTAAAAAAATATTTACTGACAATGAAGTTCTTCAATCAAAAGAAAAATCTGATGAAGTATTATATTTTTCAGGAAGATTTGCAGCAAAAGAGGCTCTTAAAAAAGCTTTAAGTAATACTTTTTATCCATCACATTTTAAGTCCTTTGAAATTTTAGCGGATAAGAACGGAAAACCTAATGTTTTCTTTGAAAAAAAAATTATTGAGAACACTAGCTTAAGCATTTCCCATGATGGGAACTATGCTGTTGCTCAATGCGTTTCAATCTTGTAAATGGATTATTTTGAAATAATTGGTCAAAACCACCTTCAGGGTGAACTTGAGATAAATGGTTCTAAAAATGCGGTCTTACCTTTAATAGCCGCTTCAATTTTGAATGAAAATTCAGTTCAAAAATTTACAAATGTTCCTCTTTTATCTGATACACTCACAATACTAAAACTTTTAGAAGAAATGGGATCGAGTGTTAAGAAAAGTGAAAATTTTATTTCAATCGATAATTCTACTTTAAAAAATCCATTTGCACCCTACGATTTAGTTAAAACTATGAGAGCTTCTTTTTATGTTCTTGGGCCTTTAATTGCTAAGTTTGGTAAGGCTCGTATTTCTGATCCAGGGGGCTGTTCTTGGGGACCTAGACCAATTGACTTTCATATTAAAGGGCTAGAGCTTTTGGGAGTTGATTTTACAAGAGATCACGGTTATTTAAGTGCCTGTACTAAAGGATTAAAAGGCTCTAATATTTCATTTCCTAAAATTTCGGTCGGAGCAACAGGAAACGTGGTTATGGCAGCTGTCTTAGCTAAGGGAAAAACAAAGATTTTTAACGCATCTTCAGAGCCTGAAATTCAACAGCTCTGCAATTATTTAAATATAATGGGCGCTCAAATTTCTGGTATCGGATCTAATGAGCTTGTTATTGAAGGAGTGAGTTCATTAACAACAAATAAACCCATCGAAGTTATTCCTGATAGAATTGAGGCAGGAACCTTCTTAATCGCTGCAGCTGCTGTCGGTGGTGAAGTTCAATTAAGTAATGTTGTAGTTGATCATCTATCAATGATTATTCAAAAATTACGTGAAACAAATGTTCAGATAGAAACTAACTCTTCCTCAGTTAGAATTAAATCAAATCCAAGCACCTTAAAAGCGGTAGATTTAGAAACAAGTGAATATCCTGGGTTTCCTACAGATTTGCAGGCTCAATGGATGAGTTTAATGAGTGTTGTGAATGGTGATTCTAAACTTAAAGAGAATATTTATTTTGACCGCTTTACTCATGTTCCTGAATTAAATCGTTTGGGATGTAATATAAGTCTTAATAAAAATACTGCTAAAATTAAAGGGCAGTCTTATTTATCAGGTGCTCAGATAATGTCAACGGATATTCGAGCTTCAGCGGCATTAATTATCGCAGCTCTATGCGCTGAAGGTTTGTCTAGAATTGATCGTATCTACCATATCGATCGTGGATATTATAAAATTGAAGATAAATTGTCAAAAATAGGTGCAAATATTGTTCGAAAAAAAACATGATTTTAGATTGTTTTTGATTTAATTGTTTATAGATTTACAAAAAATGAAGATTGTTATTATTGGAGCAGGTGAAGTCGGATTTCATCTTGCAAAATCATTATCAGAGTTAGATTATGACATCTCTGTCATAGATATAGATCCCATAAAATGTGCAAAAGCAAATGAACATTTGGATGTCAGCGTGATTCAAGGAAATGGGTCTGATTTAGAAATTCTTAAACAAGCCAACGTTCAAGAAGCCGATTATGTTATGTGCATAACTAATAAAGATGAAACAAATCTTATTTCTGCTTTACAATCGCATTCTTTAGGTGGTAAGAAAATTGTCGCAAGATTAAGAGATTTTGACTACGATCAAAATGGAAATGCAATGTTCCCTGAGAGATTTGGTGTAGATATTGTTATTCATCCTGAAAAAACGTTAGCGAATGAAATCATTCGTCTAGTTAGACATCCTTATGCAGATAAATTTTATGAATTTGAAGGTGGCAAGGCAGTTCTTTTTTCCAAAAAAATAACATATAAATCAACAATTGTTGGAATGACAATCGCTGAATTTCATGAATCATGCAAAGATTTTAAATCTTTAGTTGTTTCTGTTGTTAGGAATGAGAAAGTATTAATTCCTCCTTCAACATTTAAGTTTGAACCTGATGATTCAGTTTATTTCTTTATCAAGAAAGGAAATCTTGATAAACTTCTAAATAGATTGGGAATCGAAGAATCCTCTTCAAAACGAATCATGATAGCTGGTGCAAGTAAAATTGGAAGATTAGTTGCTAAAGAATTAGAAAAAGAAATGTCGGTGAGATTAGTAGAATCGAACAAGGAAAAAGCATCTCAAGTAGCAACTCTTATGGAAAGCGCAATGATTTTAAATGCTGATGCTACAGACATTGAGTTTTTAAAAAGTGAAAATATCAGTGAGATTGATTCATATATTGCTGTCACTGAAGATCAACAATTAAATCTTTTAGGTGGGATTATTGCTAAACAACTTAAAGCTAAAAACTCAATTATTCACGTTACTAACCCTGATTTTGTTCGCAATATGTCAGACTTGGGTATTGGATCAATTATTAGTAAAAATACTACCACTGTAAATACTATTTTAAAAGATATAAGAATTGATCATAAAGAAAATGTTATCCAAATGTTTAGTACATTGAACATGGAAGCTATTCAGATTAATGCAAAATCTAACTCAAAAGCTGTACGACTTCCAATTGCCAACCTCAATCTTCCTAATGGATGTATCATTGCTCTTGTAAATCATAATGGACATTTAGTAATTCCATCCGGTGATCATCAAATACTTGATGATGACTCAGTGTTAATTTTTTGTAATCCTTCTATGGTCAAAGAAATAACCAAAATCTTTGAACAAGAATAATGAGCTTAAGACCTACTTTTAGATTTCTATCAATCTTAATAATGTTTTTATCATTAAGCCTTTTAATTCCAGGTTTAATCGAATATTTTCAAACTAAAAGAGTCTTTTTTTTTGAGATTAGTTTTTTTTCAATTTTAGCAGTTTTGCCGATCTGGTTCTTTACTCGTCATGCTAAATCCTTAACCAATAAAGATATTTTTTTGGTGATTGTTTCTAGTTGGATTGTGACTGGAGTTTTTAGTTCGATTCCTTTTTACTTATCTGGACAATTTGGGAGTTTTACAAACGCTCTTTTTGAAGCTATTTCAGGAGTAACAACCACTGGATCAACGGTATTAACAGATATTGAGTCTTTATCAAAAGGCTTGCTTTTTTGGCGTTCATTTATTCAATGGATTGGAGGGTTAGGTATAATAGTTTTTACCATCTCACTTTTGCCTTTGATTGGAGTATCAGGAGAAAAGCTTTTCAATGTTGAATTTCCAGGACCGTCCAGTCAGAAAAAAATTGCTCCGAGAGTTAAAGATACCTCTCGATTATTAATAAAATTTTATCTTGGATTTACTTTTGCTGAGTTTACATTACTTTTATATCGTTTACCTGCCTTTGATGCAATTTGTCATGCTTTAACGACAATGCCAACTGGAGGCTTTTCTACATTTAATACGAGCTTAAATGAACAAGATTTTTATGTTAAAAGTATTATTCTAATCTTCATGATTTTAGGTGGCACGAATTATGCTCTACATTTTAGGGCGCAGAGGTATGGATTGACTTCATACTTTAAGGATCGCGAGTTCTTGTATTACATCTTTGTTATTGCTATTTCATCGGCCTCTTTGATTTTTTTAGCATCTCTCTTAGGCATGGAAAAAGATCGATTTATCGACTCTACTTTTCAAGCTGTTTCAATTCTAACTACAACAGGTTTTACTTCTGTTAACTATAGTGAATGGAATTTATTTGTCGGTCAGTTTATTCTATTAATTTTAATGTTTTTTGGTGCTATGGGTGGTTCTACCAGTGGTGGAATGAAGATCATTCGATTAGTCGCAATAGTAAAATATGCGGGCATGGAATTAAAACGTGCTCTGCATGATAAAGCAATTATACCAATACGCATTGGGCATAATCTTATTCCAGATGAAGTAATTCGTAAAACTTTAGCTTTTTCGTTGTTTTACTTTTTATTCTTTTTCTTTTCAACAGTCTTTTTTGTTTTTCTCGGATATAATTTAGAATCGGCTATTGGAATTTCAGCATCTTCTATTGGTAATATTGGTCCATCGATTGGAGAGATTGGTGCTATGGGTAGTTATAATACTTTACCAATATTAGGTAAGTATTTAATGATGTTTGGAATGCTTTTAGGGAGGTTAGAGATTTTTGCAATTTTAATCCTTTTTACTAGAACATTCTGGAGATCATAATTAATCTCCAGAACAAACTGTCAGCTTTGCCAAATCAACCTGGTATTTATCAATTCTTTGATGACAATGGAAAAATAATATACATTGGAAAAGCCAAAAACCTCCGCAATCGAGTTAAATCCTATTTTTTAAATAAAGCTTATCGAACTCCTAAAGAGCAATCTTTGGTTAAGAGAATTTCTAATTTAGAATGGATTATTTGTCAGGATGAAGCCGATGCGTTTATTACAGAGGCCACCTTAATAAAAAAACATAAACCTAAATATAACATTCAACTCAAAGATGATAAGTCATTTCCCTATATCAAGATTTCCAAGGAACACTTTCCAAAAATTTCCTTAACCAGAAGGGTTTTAAAGGACCAAGCTAAGTATTTTGGTCCCTATACTGATATCAAGTCTATGCGTCGTCTTCTGGACGTTATCTACAAAGCTTTTCCTTTAAGAAATTGTTATATCCAACTTTCAGAAATTGATCCAAAAACCGGCAAAAATCGTATTCAAAAAAATGGTCTTGGGATTCAGACCATTACTGAAGACCAGTACCATGAAATGATTCAGGATATGATTCTCTTTTTAAAGGGTGATACTAAAATCATTGAAAAGAAACTTAAAAATCAAATGCAATTTTTTTCTGAGAAGAAAATGTATGAAGATGCTGCAAGATTAAGAGATCAATTAAAGTCCATCAGTAACTTTATTACTGGCCAGCGAAAACTAGAAGCCGATCTATCCAATCGAGATGTTATCGGATATGAACGAGAAAATAAACACATTGTAGTTGTGATCTTACGTATTCGAGAAGGTCGAATCATGAGTCGTGAAAAATTTTCAATCGATTCGGAAGATTCTCTGGCAGAAATCTTAAGAACGGTCATCATTAATTTCTACATGAATGCTGCTTATATCCCTGGGAAAATTTATCTGCCTGAGTTACCTGAAGATGGGACTGATTTAACCCAATGGTTAATGGAAAAATCTTCAGCTAAAATCGAATTGTTAATCCCTCAAAGAGGCAATAAATTTCAGGAATTACGCCTGGCAAATCGAAACGCCAAATTATTACTAAATGAATGGTTGCTAAACTTACAAAAGCGTCGAGACCATTTACCGAAACTTTTAGGCGAATTACAAGAGCTGTTGTCTTTAGAAAAACCTCCAAGAATCATCGAAGGCTTTGATATATCTCATCTAGGAGGAACCAATACTGTAGCCTCAATGGTTGTTTTCAAGGATGGAAAACCGTTAAAAAGAGGGTACCGAAAGTTTAATATTCATGTCAAACAAATTGACGATTTTGAATCCATGAAAGAAGTAGTTTATCGACGATATAAACGTCAAATTGATGAAGGGGGTATTTTACCAGATTTGATTTTAATCGATGGTGGAAAAGGACAATTATCCTCCGCAGTAGAATCCTTAACGCAATTAAACCTTTCTATACCCATCATTGCACTTGCTAAACGATTGGAAGAAGTATTTTTACCTAATCAATCAGAACCCATAATCATTGCCAAAAATTCACCTGCCTTGAACTTATTAAAACAATTAAGAGATGAAGCTCATCGGTTTGCGATTACTTTTCAAAAACAAAAACGCACCAAAGGTATTGCAAAATCAATTTTTGAAGATATCCCGGGAGTTGGTACCAAAACAGTAGAGAAAGTTTATAAAAGGTTTCCTGATATAAAGGAAATGAAAGATTTATCAGATCAAGCCTTAGCTTTTAAGCTGGGAATTAGTATTATGATTGCAAGGAAAATTAAAGATTCTTTTTAAGCCAATCATCAGATAAAAACTTGCGCATATAATTTCTTATACTGTCAGGTAGTATTACTAAACAATTATCGCCTTTTTTTAATGATTTCGCAGCTTGAAGAGCACCATAGGTTGCAGATCCACAAGATCCTCCGACTAACAAACCTTCTTCCTTGATTAATCTTCTCGCAGTTTCAAA
>JALRJJ010000116.1 GCA_023255095.1 bacterium | reverse complement strand
GGTATCAGAAAAAATGGTTAATTGAGAATTTCCACCTAAGAAAAATTTCTGAGGACTCTCTCCTGAGCTTGATCCAAACATTAATCTTGTTGCGAAACTATACTCTCTATTGATTTTAAAGTATTTACGAATATCAAATTTGTAAGTATTAAACGAAATAGAATCCTGGCCAAGTTTAGGGCTGGCTTGAAAAGTGAAATAATATCTCAGTCCGTCATTTGGGCCAGTGTATGTATTTGATGAATTATCAAATACATAACTAAACATTGGGATAAGAGCATTTAATTTTTCAGTATAATATGTTGAAGTTTTGTAAGTATAAATATCAAATTGTTTAATATTATATTCTACTCCTCTCAAAGTTGCTCCATAATCAATTCTTGAAAACTTTGAAAAAGGATATTGGGCATAAAGGGCTACACCATAGTCTCTGAGTTGTCCATAATAATCGTATAAAAGAGAATATCCTAGGCCAAAAGTGTTGGCTTGTTGAAATAGAAGAGCATAATAATTAGTTCTATTTTTTAAAAAAGCATAACTCAATTGAATATCACTATTTTCAAAATTCATAACCAAATTTGAACCCAAGCTGATTCTTTGATCCCCCAGAACGTCACTCCATGAGAAATAAGCTAGGGCCCTTGTCCCAAATAAGTTATCGATGGAAGCAGATGTGGCTACATAATCAATAGAAAAATCAGTAATATATTTTTGAGAATCATAAGATTCAGAAATCCTTAATGAATCAATTACAGTTTCTGTTTTAGTTAAATTTTCCTCAGATAATTCTTTATTATATTCTCTTGCAAATACAAATCTTGAATAATCCTGAGAAGCCTGTAAAGTTTGGTTATCACTAGCAAATCTTAAATCCTCAAAATCTTCATCATCGTATTTATTGCTGAGATAATTTGCATTTTGTAATGCCTCAGAATCAATAGTTTCTATTTTATTCAAAAGAAATAAATCCCACCCTCTTTTATTATACCCTGACATAACTATTTTTTCACTAATTGGATTATAATCGAATTGTTGAATTCCAGTTAAAACATTGGTAATAGGCTCAAATTTATTTGAGTTGAGTTCATGCTGGTAAATATTAGAAACTCCATTTTGATCTGAAGTAAAATAAATTTTATTGGTCGAGGAAAAAATAGGAAAATCTTCGTTAAAATCTGTTTTAGTAACTTCAACAATCTCTTTTGAAATATAATTCAAAATAAAAATATCATTTTGAAAAGATGCTATTTTTTCTATTGAAGAATTATTTTTTAAAAAACTATTTCTATCAGAAGAAAATATAATGTTTGAACCATCTGGAGACCACGAAGGATTAGTATCGGAGAAAATATCATTTGTAAGATTGACTAATTTTTTTGATTGAATATTATAAATGTAAAGATCACTTCGGTCTTTATAATGACCAGCAAAAAGAATGATATCCTCTTTCGGATGCCATGAAGTAGTGAAAATTCCATCAAGGTCAATTGGAATTTTAGTATAATCTTTTGAATTGACGTCAACAATGATTATGGCATCTTCTTTACCGCTTTTTGAAGCAAAGACGATTTTAGATCCATCAGGAGACCAAGATATTCCAGGTTGAAGCCATTTAAGCTCTTCAAGATCAGGAGTAGTATTACCTCTTATCAAAATTTCTCTTTTTGTCCCTGAAGAATTAGTAATAACTAAATCCATATATCCTGCCTTATCAGAGAAGTAAGCGATTTTACTTCCATCCGGTGAGAAGGAAGGACTGATATTATAAAAATTAAAAGACTTGGATCGATCTGTTATTTTAGTTCCTATATTTTCAACTTTTTCTTTTACTGCAATCTCAGGCCAATACTCTTTTTTTAAATAATCATGCCAATTTTCTGTCAATTGTTCAAAATCAACACCTAAAGCATTTTGAAAGCCTTGCTCAGCATTTTGTGTTCTACGCATTTGTTGAAAAATCTCACCAATTTTTTCTCGACCATATTTATTAGATATATATCTCCAGACAGATTGTCCTCCTTTATATGCTAAAATTGAATAATTCAGTTGCTGTATAGATGGCAGATTATCTTCAATTGATAAATCTCTCATTACCATTTCTGAGTTTGAATCCCAATTTACAGAAAGAAATTCAGCTAGGCCTTCATTTGCCCAAAGAGGAATTTGTAACTGGATTCTTCCGCTAATAAGTCCTTGCGCATTTCCTCCATATGCTAAGTCATTGATTGCAGCATGCACTAATTCATGATGAACTACGTGCTTAAATTGTTCATAAGATCCTTCAAAAGGAATAACGATTCTGTTTTTAAATAATTCAGTAACTCCTCCTACCCCTTCAGACATGTAAGAATCCACAACATTAGTTTGTTGAAAATCGTTGTGAGAATTATAAACAATAATCTTGATTGGTCTATTATTATTCCATCTTAAATGTTTGCCAATTTGATCAATTGATTTTTCAGCAATTTTTGAAGTATAAATAGCTAAATCTTTATTATCTCCATAATAATAAATATTAAAATTTGGACTAACGATATATTCCCAATCGAAATTTTTATACTGAACTTTATTTTGACCAAAATATTGACCAAAAATAACAGAAATAAATAAAATGCTTAGTGATAACTTTTTCATTTGATATTATTTTTAACTATTGATACTGAAAATTTATAACATATATTACAGAAAAATGTTCCAAATCGGAAAAAATCTATGAATGAAAAAATATACTTTTTTGCAGATGTACATTTTAAAGGTACTTCTTCTGAAGAAGAAGAGAAAAAATTTTTAAAATTTCAACATTTCATTAAACAGATAATTCAGAACAATATTAAATGTTCGGTCTACGTAATAGGAGATCTTTTTGATTATTATTTTGAGAAAAAAACATTAATTGCAAATAAAAATTATAAAAGAGTTTTTTTAGAATTTGATAAGCTCAAAAAACATAACATTCAATCTTACTTTATTGCTGGAAATCATGATTTCTGGATTGGAAAGGAATTCAAAAAACATTTTACAGATTGCTTTTTGGAAGATCATATAATCACAAAAAATAATATAAATTTTTATTTAACGCATGGCGATGGAATTCTTTCTTGGGACCGAAAATATAGAATATTTAAAAAAATTATAAGGAGCCGAATTTTCATAATTTTATATTCTCTTTTACCAGGCTTTATTGCAACGAAGGTAGGGAAAACCATTTCGGAAAAAAGGAAAGATTCTCACAAACTGGATAATCAGGTTTTAGGAAAAATTCAACTAGAATTAAAAGAATTTTCAGCAAAAAAATGGCAAGAAGGAAATGATTGGGTAATTATGGGACATTATCATCATCTTTTCCAATTTTCTAATAATAATGGAAACGGATTGCTAATTCTTGATGACTGTGATGAAAACCAATTCAATTATGCAGTTTTTGATGGAAAAAATCTTTTACTAGAAAAAATCTAAATTTTTCCACTAATCTTTAACATGATTGCGTTCTGAATATGCAATCGATTTTCAGCTTGTTCAAAAACTACTGAATTTTTTGAATCTATAACATCATTAGTAACCTCTCTCCCTCTTTCAGCAGGCAAACAATGCATAAAAAGATAATCTGGCTTAGCAGTAGAGACTAGTTTAGAGTTTACCTGATACGATGAAAAAGATTTGATTCTCTCATCTATTTCATCTTTTTGACCCATTGAAGCCCAAACATCAGTATAAACAACATCAGAATTCTTTACATCATCTATTGAGTTCGAAATCTTAATACTAGAAATTCCAGAATTTTTAGCCAAATCTACCGTAGTATTGTCAGGGTAAAATCCTTCTGGGGAAATGGAGATAAATTCAATCGGTAAAATGGAAGAAAGACGTAACCAAGAATTAACTATATTATTACCATCTCCAATGTAAACGATTTTTAAATGATCAAAATTACTTTTTTTGAGCTCCCATATAGTAAAAATATCTGTCAATATTTGACAAGGATGGTTGTAATCTGTTAAACCATTAATTACAGGAACAGTAGCATTTTTTTCAAAATCTAAAATGTCATTATGGCTAAAAACTCTTGCCATAATCATGTCATTATATCTACTAAATAACTGGGCTAAATCAGAAGCAGTTTCTCTTTTGCCTAAACCAATATCTTGCGGAGCCAAGTAAATTGCATGACCGCCCATCCAAGAAAAACCTGTTTCAAATGATACTCTAGTTCTTGCAGATGGTTTGGCAAAAATCATTGCTAAGCTCAGGTCTTGAAACGGCTTAAAATTCTCTTTATTTCTAAATTTTTTCTTCACCTCTGATGCAATTTCAAAAAGCTCAAAAATTTCACTTTTAGAAAAATCATCAACTTTAATGCAATGTCTTAAATTCATATTCTTCTCTCGTTAGCATTTTTAATATCAAGTAATTGCCTATATTTTACAATTGTTCTACGAGAAATATCATATCCTTTTTTATCTAATTTGTCTTTTAATTCTGCGTCATTGTATGGATTAGATTTATCCTCATTATTAATAATAAAAATAAGGTCATCCTTAAGGACCTCAACAGAGACTATTTCAGTATTTTTTATAATCCCCGACCCAAATAAGTCTTTAAATGAGATTATTCCGATTGGACTATCAAAATACTTATTTTTTATAGCTCTACTGACTGTAGATATATCAATATCTAAACTTAAAGCTATATCTTCCATTTTCATTGGTGAGGGATATTTTTGATCTCCTCTTAAGTATAAATCTTGAATTATGAGTATTTGTTCCGTGATAATTTTTAAGATAAAGAATCGATATTGAATGCTGTCAAAAATTAGTTTGGCTTTATCAATATTTTTTGAAACAAAACTGAATTCATTTTTTGAAAGTTTGTTGAGGGTCGCGGCATTAAGATAATCAGAAGAAATTTTATATTTTTGCATTATTTTGTCATTCTCAACCACTACCCAGTGATAATCTTTGTTTAATTGAATTAAAATATCGGGGATAATGATTTCATGTTTCACAATTGAATCTTTGAGGGGCTGTAAATCTTTAGATTTAATCAATTCTATTGCTTCAAGAAATCTTTCAGGGTTAGAATTCGTTTTAGACTGGATAAAATTAAAGTTTTGTTTTAGAAAATCTTCAAAATAGTTATAAATAATTTGAACAGATAAATAATTTTCATCGCCAATTTGAAATAATAAATACTCTTTCAAATCTAAACATGCTATACCTCGAGGATTTAAATTTTCTTTTATAAAATTCCTTACGAGCTCTAAGGTCTCAATTGAAATATTTAGATTGTCCGCCAATAGTTCAATTTCAATTTCAAGAAATCCTTTACGATCTAAATTAAATAAAATTTCTTTAGCGATGTTTTTTTCTGATTCACTTAAAATAGATTCATTTATTTGTTTAATCAAAAAGTCTTCAGCTTCATCTTCTTGGGGAATATTACTGAAAAAAGAATCATATTCATCTTGGCTCTGAAAAAGTGAATCATAATTTTCTTTAGAAAAACTAGTAGAGGTTGATAATTCTTCTAAAACTGGATTTTTTTCCAACTCTTCTTTTACTACTGATTCAATTTCTTGATTGGAAAGCTCAAGTATACTTGATTGTAAAATTTGATTTGGAACTATTTTAAGTTTTTGACGTATTTTTGGAGAAATCTTCTTCATTAACTTAGCTTAAAATTTTTTCCTAAATAGAGCCTTCTTACTTCCTCATTTTTGGATAATTCCTTAGCATTGCCCGCAAAAAGAATTTTTCCATCATTAAGCAAGTATGATCTATCGGTAATAGAAAGTGTTTCACGAACATTATGATCAGTAATCAAAATTCCTATGTTTTGCTTTTTTAAAGAAATAATCATCTGTTGTATGTCTTCAACAGCAATGGGGTCTACTCCTGCAAAAGGTTCATCTAAAAGGACAAAATCTGGATTCAGGGCAAGAGTTCGAGCAATTTCTACTCTCCTTCTTTCTCCTCCAGATAAAGTTCCTCCTAAATTTTTCCTTATAGAAGATATATTAAATTGCTCTAAAAGATTATTGATCGTTAAGTTTAATTCGCTCCTATTGGGATAAAAAGACTCTAAAACTATTTTTAGATTGTCCTCCACATTTAATTTAGAAAAAATAGACGGTTCTTGCGCTAAATACCCAATTCCCATCCTTGCTCGTAAATACATTGGTTTAAATGTAATGTCTTGATTACCAAGCATAATTTTTCCACTTGAAGGCAAGATTAAGCCACTTATCATGTAAAAGGTGGTTGTTTTACCAGCTCCATTTGGACCAAGCAGTCCAACTACTTCTCCTTTTGAAAGCTGAATATCTACTTCATTAACAATAGTCTTTTTTCCATAATTTTTAATCAGTTTAGATGCTGTTAATGTCTTACTCATTGTTAATAACTCCTTTTGGATTTCTTAAAATCCAATTAGAAAGATCAATATCTGATTCAAAATAATTCCCATAAAGAGTATCTTTTGAAGTGATAAAAAGAACATCTGAATCTGAAATAATTTTGTTAGAATCATTGTTCCATTCCATCGTTTGACAAAAAAGAAACTTTTCTTCTATCCCTTTGACTTGGATATTCCCAAATGCCTTTATTATATTTTTTTCTTGATCAACAAATGCTGAATCACAACTTGTAATTGATGAGAGATTTTTATTCTCAAATAAAATTATCTGAACATTTCCATTCAGTCTCATAAAACTTTCTTTATCATTTTGAATTAATAAATCTGATTTTACTAATGAAGAAATCTCACCCTTATCGGTTATAGTAATCTCTACAGATGAAGATTCTTGAACGTTTATAGGGGTGTTAGAATTCTTAACTTCACGAATTTCAGAACAACTAATTAAAAATAGCGCGATAATAACTAATTTCATTTTAATTCATCAATTAGAGAATTTAAATGATTTTCAAAATCTCCCTTTGACTGAATAATAAGATCAATAACTTCTCTAACAGCACCTTCACCACCATGTTTTTGTGTCACATAGATTGAAGCATTCTTAACATATTCTGGAGCATTAGGAACAGATATGGGACATCCAACTTTTTCAAGAATTGGTAAGTCAATTATATCGTCGCCAATAAAGCAAATCTCATTATCATTTAAATTATACTTTTCTTTTAACTCATTATATGCATCTATTTTTCGAATAACTCCATTATATAATTCATCAATTTGTAATTGGTCAGCTCTAATTTGAGTAGAATATGCTTCTCTACCCGTGATCCAAACTGTAATGATATTTAGATTAAGCATTCTTAACATCACGAAGCCTACTCCATCCAAAGCATGAAACATTTTTGACTCTCTACCGTCAGAATCAATTATAAATTTCCCATCTGTGAGAATTCCATCTACATCACAAATTAACATTTTAATACTTTTTAATTTATTTAACATCAAGGTATGCCTTTCTGAAATGTAATGCAGATTTTAAAAGGGTTTCAAGTTTGTTTAAAGGCCACTGTGAGCTTGAATCACTTAAAGCTTGCTCTACATTATCATGAACTTCAATGAACAATCCATCACATCCTGATGCTACAGCAGCATTGACCAAAGTAGGTATAAATTCTCTCTCTCCGCCAGTTGTGCTCTCCATTAAACCTGGAGCCTGTATACTATGGCTAGCATCAAAAATTACGGGATAACCGAATGACTGCATTATTGGAATAGATTTCATATCTACAACCAGCGAATCTAATCCGAAGGATGATCCTCTTTCTGTAATTAAAATATTTTTATTTCCTGTGCTTTCAATTTTTTCAATAATATTTGAAATTTTTCTTGGAGATAGAAACTGTCCTTTCTTGACATTAATAATTTTTCCCGTTTTACCTGCAGCAACTAATAAATCAGTTTGTCGACATAAAAAGGCAGGAATTTGTAAAATATCAACAAAATCAGATATTTTTTCAGCTTGCTCAGGCGTATGAACATCTGTTAAGATTGGTAAACTGTATTCCTTCTTAATTGATTGAAAAATTTCAATTGCAGTTGATAAATCAACACCCCGATAAGAATTAATTGAAGTACGATTTGCTTTATCAAAGGATGTCTTAAAGATATAAGGGATATTAATTTTATCAGTTATAGCTTTAATTTCCTTAGCCATTAACAAAGAATGTTCTTTGCTTTCAATAACACACGGACCTCCAATGAAAGGCAAAGAATTTCCTCCGAAAAGAATAGAATTATTTTTTATTATATTCATTAATTACTTTACTGATAATATATCAAATCTTCTTCAACATCAATACTTCTAAACTTAAAGTCAGAAACAACAATTTTAATTGGAATTCTATTATCCATTGCCCTTAATTGCTCTAATTTTAGTTTTATTTCATTTTTTGTCATTGAAAGCTTAATAAATTTTTCAAAAGTTTCTTTTTTAAAGGCATAGATTCCCACATGTCTCAATAAATTATTTTTTTTATCTGTTTCTCTATAAAATTTAATAGCATAGTTATAATTATCGATTAATACTTTAACTACGTTAGGATCTTCAAAATCTTTATCCTCAATTATTCTAGATGCTAAGGAAGCCATTCCTGCTTGAGAACCTTCTAGTGATTCAATTAAACGATCTATTAATTCTGGATCAATTTTAGGTTCATCTCCCTGAATATTTACTACTATATCATAATCTAAATTCTGAATTGCCTCACCTACTCTATCTGTACCTGATTGGTGAGATGTTTTAGTTAAAACCACATCTGATGGATTAAAAAGTGAAGCAATTTCATTCGAATCAGTAGCTATGATTAACTTGTTAATTTTTTTTGAGAGCTTAGCCTGAGAAAATACATGCTCAATGACACTTTTGCCTTCAATTTGATAAAGAAGTTTTCTGGGGAATCTTGTAGAACCTATCCTAGCAGGTATAACGCCAACAATCACTTTTTTTCTTTTTTTACAACTTGTGGAATTTTAATGTATCCATCGAGTGATTTTGGAAATATTTTTTGAAGAGATTCTATTTTTATAGGGTCTAAAGGATCATCAGCTACTACAAGAGTTTTATGTCCATGGACATTAAACATCGGTTCAACCCCTTCAGTATCAACCTCGTTCAATAAATTCATATACTGAACTATTTCGTTCAGCTCTTTAGTATATTTTTTGAGCTCTTCTTCTGATAGATTTAATTTTGAAAGATTAGCAATTTTTTGAATTTCTTTTTTTGATAATTTTGCTTCTGACATTTTTGAAATTATAGATTAGCTATAAATAAATCAAAAATTTATTCATATCTCATTGAATCGATAGGATTTAATCTAGAAGCTTTTAAAGCTGGATAAAGCCCAAAAATAATTCCCATTAGAGCGCAAATTCCTAAGCTATAAAAAATCCAGTTAAATGGAATGAGAGGATCTTGTTGTAAAAAATAAGCAACGATGTTACCAAAAGAAACTCCCAAGATAATCCCAACTATCCCCCCAATAATAGAGATTAAGGAGGCTTCAATTAAAAATTGTAAAAATATATCACTTTTTCTAGCGCCTAAAGCCTTTCTAACACCAATTTCTTTAATTCTTTCTGTTAAAGAAACTAACATAATGTTTGCGATTCCAATTCCGGCTACTAATAATGAAATTCCGGCTACTAAACCAATAAACATTTTTAAATAAGAAGTGAAATCTCCAAAGGTTTCTTGTAATTGATCATTCGTTGCAAGATAAAAGTTATTTTCAGCTCCAGGAGGAATTTTTCGTATTGACCTAAAAACTCCTATAGCTTCATCAGAAGCTTCATCAAGAGTTTCCATCGACTCAGATTCTAAAATCAGCTGTAAATCGGCTCTCCTCCAACTTCGACCGCCAAAATATTTGAGGTAAGTAGATATAGGAATTCCAATAGTTGAGTCCATACTTTGACCTAAAACTTTTCCTTTAGGACTTAAAACACAGATTACTTCAAAAGGAATATTATCAATTTTGATTGTTTGACCCACAGGATTTGAGAAAGGGAAAAGTTCTTCTTTAACATCATAACCAATCATTGCAACTCGAGAAGAGTTGTCAAGATCGATTTGTCGAATACTTCTCCCATCAATAATATCATATTTATAAAGTGAAAGTATGTCTCCATCGCTACCCCAAAGACTACTTAATCTATTTTTTAACTCTTCACCTTCAAATGAAATAGTTCGATCACTGGGTTCTTCAGCAACTACCGCTGACATATTAGTTGTTAAAGTTAGTGAACGCTTTAATTGTTCATACTCTGTCCAGGTAATACTGGGTTTATTTCTTGCTCCACTATGTCGAACTCCAAAAGATATTTCAGTTGGATTATCTTTAGTAATATAAAAAACATTAGTCTTCATCTCACTAACTAGACCATCTGTAGCTCGTTGAAAAGTTGCCAACACTGTCATGATTGCAATGATTGAAGAAACACCTACTGTGATACCTAATAATGTAAGTGCAGTACGAAGTTTTGTTTGACTGAAATAGTATAGAACTCCACCAATTGCATCAGACAAATAATTGAATATTCTATTCATGTCTTAAAGCATCGATAGGATTAAGACTAGCTGCGTTTCTGGCTGGAATCATTCCTGCAGTAATACCAATAAAGACACAGACTAAAAAAGTGTAAAAAATCAATAGTAAGTCAAAAGAAACTGGAAGAAATGAAGCAAGTGCTAGTGTTAATAATTTGACAAGGATTATTCCAGCTAGACCTCCGATAATTGAAATTGTTACGGCTTCGCTAAGAAATTGCACCAAAATATTTCTACTTGTTGCTCCCATAGCTTTTCTTAAACCAATTTCTTTAGTTCGTTCTTTGACAGAAACAAACATAACGTTCATGATCCCAATAGCAGAAACAATTAAAGAGATTCCGGTTACTAAAAATCCTACCCCAGCAATAGCAATTTTAAGACTATCAAATTGTTGCTTGTAAGCATCGGCAGAATTGACAGCAAAATTATTTTCTTCATCAGGTTTAAGTTTTCGTGCAACTCTCATAATCATTTCTGCTTCTTCTTTGGCTATAGCCATTTGTTCAGGCCGTGTCTTAAGAACTAACTCATCAAAACCCCACCTAGTTAGGATTCTTTTGAAAGTGGTGGATGGCATAATAACTAGATTATCTAATGTTCCGCCCGGAACCATTCCCATTCCTTGTTTCTTTAGCTCTCCAATAACTTCAAAAGAAACTCCACCTAATCGGATAGTCTTTCCTATAGGATCTTGACCATCAAAAAAACCATCACGAACGGTGGCACCAACGATAATTACTCGACGTTGTAAATCCCATTCGTTTTGAGAAAAAAATCTACCATTTTCTATTTTAGTCCCACTCAACATATCCTGATAACTCGGATAAACTCCATTAATTTGTAGCCATGACGCAGTATTGCCATACGAACCTCGAATCCAACTCGTTTTTCTCAAGCTAACATCGTCAATGTATTGGCTATATTGAGTAATATATTGAAGATTATCTTCTTCAATTCTTGGACGATTCCTATATTTCCACCAATCAAAATTGAACGACCAAGGCCATGTCGAGACATATAATTTGTCATTTCCATAATATGCCATCGATTTTTCAAACTCTTTATCAATGCTGGAAACTCCAGCAGTAATAATACTGACAGTAAAAATACCAATAGTGAGCCCAAGTGAAGTAAGAAAAACTCTAGTGGGGTTTGACTTTATTGCCCTTAGGCCAATTGCAATATTTTGAAAAATGTTATTCATCTTTAGAAATCTTTCCATCAAAAATCTCAACTTTTCTTTTTGCTCTATTAGCTACAGAATCTTCATGCGTAACAACAATTATCGTATTCCCAGCCTTATGGAGTTCATCAAAAAATTTCAATATTTCTAGTCCGCTTTTAGAGTCTAAATTACCTGTTGGTTCATCTGCCAAAATTATAGAAGGACTATTAACAAGCGCTCTTGCAATAGCAACTCTCTGTCTTTGTCCACCTGAAAGCTCGTTTGGTTTGTGATCAAAACGATCTCCCAAACCTACCGAATTAAGAGCATTCTTAGCTTTTGCTATTCTTTCAGACTTTGACAGAGAAGAGTAAATTAGAGGTACTTCAACATTTTGTACAGCATTTAGCTTGGGTAATAAATTAAAAGTTTGAAAAACAAAACCGATTTTTTGATTTCTTATTTTTGCTAAATCAGAATCTGTCATCTTGTCAATTTCAATATTATCTAATTTATATGTTCCTTTTGAAGGTACATCTAAACATCCAATAATATTCATTAAAGTTGATTTTCCGGAACCGGATGGACCCATAATAGAAATAAAATCATTTTCGTATATTTTTAGAGAAACATTATCTAAAGCTTTAACAACATTGTCTCCTAAATGGTAGATTTTAGAAATTGATTCTATTGAAATAATTTCTTTTTTATTCACTAGTTCTTCTATTGAAATTTTGACTTTCTTTTAATTGTACTTTAGCTCCGTCATATAGTTCTCGGCTAATCGCAACAAAACTTCCTGAAACCACTTGCTCTCCTTCCTCTAAGCCTTCAAGAACTTCATAATCTCTTTCACCTACAATGCCAACTTTTACATTTCTCTGTTCGACTTTATCGTCAGCATAAACAAAAACAACTGTACTTTTTGGTTGATTAGCACCACCTCTCATCATAGAAAAATTTGGTTTTTGACTTTTTGAAGTTTCTACCTTTACTCTAGATTTTTTTTCTTTTGTTGGCTTAGGTCTTGGAGTGGTTAAAGATTGAATTGGAATACTTAAAGCTCCATTTCTTTCTTCAGTGATAATTTCAACAGTAGCGCTCATTCCAGGTCTCATTCCATCCACCACTTCAAGCATTTGGATTTTGACTTCAAAATTTGTGACCTGCTGTTGCGATCCTCCACTAGCAGTAGTGGAAGCGTAAGCTACTTCCTTTACAATTCCCTTAAATTTTTTATCCTTGAAAGCATCTACTTCTACAATAGCGGAATCATTGATTTCAATTCCAGCGATATCATTTTCATTGACATTGACATTCACTTCCATCTTACTTAGATCTGCAAGTTTTATTAGAACTCTTGGATTAAACATACCACCTTGAGCCAAGTCACCAATCTCCCCCTCAACAAATGTAATTGTTCCATCTTGTGGTGCAATTAAACGTAGTTTGGATAGGGAGTCCTCATCCATAATAAGTCTAGATTTTGCATTGTTGAATGCACTTAATGCAGAAGCATAAGAAGAATTGGTTGCTTCCATTTCTTGATCAGAAATTAGCCCTTGTTCGTAAAGTTTATTTTGTCTCTTTTGTTGAGAAGCTCTTTGCTCTAATTGAACTTTAGCTGCATCTAAACTGGCTCTAGATGCTTCAGTTTGCGCTCTTTGTTGTTCCTCATCAAGAGACATTAAGAAATCCCCTTTGCTTACTTTATCACCCTCTTTAACCGCAATATCAGTAATGTATGTAGTATTATTTGCACTAAGCTTTACTTCAGTTTCAGGCTGTAAGATTCCATCTGCAACTACTTTACTTGAAAGATTTTTTCTTTCTACAGAAATTGTTATTACCTCTATAAGCTCTTCTTTATTTCTTGAAGAAAGGAAAAGAGCAGCAATTATTAAAAGTGCGGCTACTAATCCTATTTGAATTTTCCTATTTTTTAACATAAAACTACTCTCCTTGCTGATATTTTTTGTCTAAAGTTCCTAATAACCTATCTAGGTTAGCCACTTGAATTGCAGCATCATACTTTGTGGAAATAAGGGACGAGCTTGCCTGAATTGAAGCTAACTGAGCATCAAGAAGTTCAAGGATGCTTGCAGACCCTAACTCGTATTTATTTTGAGCGAGCTTCAAGTCCTCTTCAGCTGATTTTAAAACCTCTTCTTGAATTGGTATAATTTCTTGAAAATTGTTTAAAGTATTAATTAGTTGGTATAGATCAACCTTTGAATCTTTTAAAACTGAACTATATCTAGATTCTGATTGATTCAAACGAATTTTTGATATTTGAACGTTATTACGGTTTCTAGTACCGGTAAAAATTGGGATACTAAGAGTTAAATTTGTGTTTTTAATATAATTATCATTGAAAAATTCTGATGAAATTGAGGCGTCCGAAACTGCATTCATACCTACGCTAAGTCTTACTGAAGGTAACATGCCCGCCCAAGATTGTTGAACATTGATTTTAGAAGATACAATCTGACGATCTAGTATATTCAAATCAGGATTATTGGAAATCATTAATGCTAAGGCCTCTTGATAGCTAGGCACAACAAAGAAAATATCCACTTTTTTAGGCAATTGTATAGAAATATCGGAGTCAATCAACCCCATGCTATTGAGCAGCTTATTGAATGAGTTATCCTTATTTAACTTTCTTGAAAGCAAGTTAGATTTTGCGGTTCCGAAGCGAACCGATGCTTTTAGAAAATCTGTTTTACTAACAGCTCCAAGATTATATTGTTCTTCGACTAACTCTAATTGTTTTTCAGAAAGTGAGAAATCTTTATTAGCTATTTCTAGCAATTCTGAGTCTTTTAAAAATTGATAATAACTAGAATAAACATTAAATATAATATTAGCCCTTGATCCTCTTTCCTGCAGCTTAGTTATTAAAAAATTATTTCTCCCCCCTCTAACATCTTGAAGATTATTACCAAAATTAAAAACATTTTGAGATAAGCTAATACCGGCAGAATATTGTTCAGCCATATCACTAGAATTGCCATAAGTAGTTTCTCTAAAACTATTATTAACACTTACAGATGGTAGAATAGATGCAAGAGATGAATATTGATTTAATTTAGCAATTTCAACATCTTGTTCAGCTCTTCTAATAGAAGATTTGTTGTCTAGTGCAATCCTTACACATTCATCAATTGACAAGGACTGGGTGAAAGCAGGGTTGATAATGATTGATAATAAGATAAATAATTTAATTATTTTCATCATGGGACATAAATATACATACATATTCATTCTTTTCAACCTATTAATTAGACTAAGAAAAATTAAAAAAGTAAAGAATTAACACTTCTTATTTTTTTTAACTTGACTTAAAAATTCAATTCCTGCCGAATATGAATTTTTAATTTCTCCATTTAAAATTGCTTCTTCAACCATTGATTTTATTTCTCCTACCTTTTTACCAGGTTTTAAAGAAAAAAGTTTCATGATTTCTTCTCCACTAACTGGGGATTGAAAATTTCTCAATTTATCGGTTTCAATAACTTCAGAAATTCTGTTTTCTACTCGTTGAAAATTGTTCATGTATTTTACCATGTTATTAATATTTTTAGTTGTAACATCAGCTCTGCAAAGCTTCATCAAATCTTCAATTTCATTTCCAGCTTCAACAATTAATCTTCGAATTGCAGAATCGGTAACTTCTTTGCCAGCTAATGCAATAGGTCGCAAATGAAGAGCAGTTAGCTTTGTTATATAATCCCGAGTTTTATTTGATATCTTCATCCTTTTACAAATTTCTTTCAACATCCTTGCTCCAACATCATCATGACCATGGAATGTATATCCTTTCTGCTTATGAATTCTTCTAGTTAGTGGCTTACCAATATCATGAACTAAAGCAGCCAATCGCAAATCAATTTTAGATGTTGAATCAACTATATTATCAACTACATCTAAAGTATGATAAAAAATATCTTTATGATGATATTCAGGATTTTGATCTAGTCCTTTCATTACATCTATTTCAGGAAAAATAAGCTCTAACAATCCCACTTCTTGAAGAAAAATAAATCCAATAGAGGGTTTAGAAGTACTAAGAATTTTAAGGATTTCATTGGTAATTCTCTCTTGAGAAACAATTTCTATCCTAGTTCGATTATTTGTAATTGCTTCTATAGATTTGATATCAATTTGCATTTGCAATTTAGATGCAAAATAAGCGGCGCGAATCATTCTTAGTGGATCATCAATGAAGGTTTGATTAGGATCTGATAAAGGAGTTCTTAAAATTTGATTTTTGAGGTCTTTAAGACCATTGAAAGGATCAATCAAAGAGCCGAAATAATCATTAAATAAAGAAATTGCCATAGCATTTACAGTAAAATCTCTTCTGATTAAATCTTCTTCAACAGATGTTAAACTAACTTTTGGCTTTCTTGAAAACTGATCATATTCCTCTGATCTGGCAGAGGCAACCTCAATTTCAAATTTCTTATATGGAATTTTTGCTGTGTTAAAATTTTCAAAAGGAACAATGGTTTTGACGCCTAATTTGTCTGCTAATTTTCTAGCAAAATCAATTCCATCCCCTTCAACCATAATATCTACATCAAAAGAAGAATCAAGAGGGTCTACTATCAGATCTCGAACACAGCCTCCAACTAGATATGCGGGAACATTTAAGGAATTGGACAATTCAGCAATGGTTCTAGAAATACTCTCAAGGTTTTGATTTTTCTTTAAAATATCAATAATCTTTGTCATTGTTTAAATTAAAAGATATCTTCTAATTATGGTAAAAAAACTACAAACACTTTTTTGTTGTCTGATTTGTGTTTCATTTCTCTTTGGTCAATTTAAAACCGTTAATGTTGAGTTTGATGATCGTCTATTAAAGAACGATGAAAAAAATCAGTTATTTTTTTTGAAATCCAATATTAAAAATTTTTTTGAAATCTCATCATGGAATAATGATTTCTCAGACTTAGACCTTCTTATTGATGTGCAAATAATTTTTGAAGGAAGTTCAATTTCTGGAAGCGATCAAACGTTTGGGGTTCAATCTCTTTATACCAACAATAATGATATTCATTTTTTTGACAAAGGGGCTCAATTTTCTCTGTCTCAAACTAATAATCTATCATTAGATGATGTCAATTCAGATCCTCTTTCGGTTTTATTAAGCTATTATGGAAATCTCATATTAGGGGCTGAACTTGATTCATGGGAGCCTCTAGGAGGTTCAATTCATTATGAAAAAGCACGATTAATTGCTGTTAAGGCTTTAGGTTCTAATTTCCCAAGAGGCTGGGAACAAAGGTTGCAAAATGTCAATCTTTTATCAGAAAATAATGGACTTAGGAAACTTCGATACTCATCATATGCATTATACGAATATTTCAGCTTAGGCGAAATTGATCAATGTACTATCATTCTAGAAGAAATAATTTCAAACTTGAAAGAAATAGCGATGATCTATAACCAGGAGAATTATACTAATTCTTTTATGAACTATCATGGAATCAAGATTGGTGACATTATGCAAAAGCTGGGACAAAAAGAGTTATTAATTCAACTCAGCTACTATGATCCAACAAGAAGAAATATTTATGAAAATTTTTTAAATGATATTTGAGAAAATTTGCGTTTAAAAAATAAAAAGTAATCAATTGCAATACTTCCCTGGTACATACTTATCTTTTGATTTTTAAGCATCTCTTTTCTATGGATCATAATTTTTGGGAAATTGACTATTACAGAACAAAAAGAAAAAATGATGGCTAAAAATCTTGACCAATCCAATCTAAAAATAGAATACACTAAAGCCAAAATGTCTAATATAAATCGGTTGATAATCCTTGCTCCGAACTTAAATGTATCTGAATTTTTTAAAAACAAAATCCAAGAATTTCGGTGGTTTAAGAAATTGGATTTTATACTTCCTTTCTTAATAGTCATTTTACCATGATGATAAATTATTGATGATGGATCAACCCAAACTTCGAAACCCTTTTTTTGTAATCTCCAACAAAAATCTATCTCTTCCATATACGCAAAATAATCTTCATCAAATCCATTTAGCTCTTCAAATAAATTCTTATACGTCATTAATGCTGCGCCAGATGCCCAGAATATTTTCATAGGATTATCATATTGTTTTGTATCCAGCTCAATTGATTCAAATATTCTTCCTCGACAAAATGGAAACCCATAAATGTCAATAAATCCACCTGAAGCACCAGCATAATCGAAAGAGTTTTCATTCTGAATATTTCTAATTTTTGGTTGAATTGCACCAACTGACGAATCATTATCTAAAAATAAAATTAATTTTTCTATCCACCCCTTTGAATGTATAGTGTCATTGTTAAGAAATAACAATAATTCTCCTGAAGCGTTGGAAGCGCCAATATTGCAGGCCTTACTAAAACCATAATTTTTCGTATTATTGATTAATATAACCTTATTAAAGTCATTGACCAGAGTATTGACAGAATCATTAATAGGTCCATTATTGACCACAATGATTTCGTAATCTTCTAGTAAGATATTCTTTTTAATTGAGTTAATACAAGCATATAGAAGCTTGCGATTATTCATATGTGGAATGACAATTGATAATTTCAAGATTGACTCAATTCAACTAATTGATCAAGTAGATTTTGAGCTTCCAAATCTTGGGGGTTTCGTTTTAACCACCCTTCTAGTAAACGAATGCCATCATCATACTTTTCTAATTCTTTATAAGATAAATAAAGCAGATAAACAACTTCAGGGGTATTTTCTTGCCATTCCAACCAATCTTCTTTGGTCAATTTTGTTTTCTTGATTCCTCTACTCTTTATAATATTTTCAGCAATTTCGAAATTCCTATAAATGGTTTCAAAAAGACTTAAAGCAGAGGAATAATCTTGATAGAGCTGTATGTAAGTACGTCCATATAACAAGTAATCTTTTATTCTAAGATCTTTGTTTTGTACCAATTCGTCAAGGTGGTACTTTGATTGTTCAGCATTGCCTAATGCATTATAAAGTTGTGAAATTTGATATTGCAACTCTTTTGAAAAAATTGGAATAACACTGCTAGGCATTTTATAATCCATATCTAAAAGAATTTGCTCAGCCTGATTATTTTCTCCATCTAAATAGTAAGCAATGGAAAGTCGAACATAGCCTGTTCTATAATTTTGAACTAGTCTACCTAATTGTGGATCAATGTATACACCTGGATTAGCTAGATTTCTAAATAAATAGCCCGACTGTTTCTCTTTAGATATATTTTTATAGAAATCTTTATTATTAGAAAAATTTTTGGTCCATTCTAAACCTGCAATACTATTTAAGTAATGATCATTCATCTTTTTCTTATTTAGAACTTCTTTATTGTTATTCATTAATCGATAGGCGAGGCCTTCCATTTGTAAATAATCATCTAGATTGAGCAAGCTTGTTGGGGAAACAGTTACAGCAAAATATATCGGTCTTTGCCAATCATTATCATTTATAATTCTTAATACCATTAAGTCTTGAACCCTTAGAGCAGCATTCAGATAAGTAGGAGCTAATTCCCACTCTATCCTCCCAGATGGATTATTCTCATCTTTAGGAACGTTCACTTCAATCAATTTTTTTTCCCACCTAATAAAATCAATCTTTTGAATTTCAGTATCTGACATTTGTATAAATTGTTTTTTGGAATTTTCTCGCTTCAGTTGTTCAATGTACCAAGGAGTATTAAGAAGGCTGAGGTTAACAATAGTAACATCGGTTCTGATTTTTTCAACGAACTGTAAGTACCATAGAGGAAAAGTGTCGTTGTCGCCGTTTGTAAATAAAATTGCGTTCTCATCACAGGTCTGCAAAATATTGTATGCCATATCCCATGCAATATAATTGCCTTTACGATTATGTTCTTCAAAATTGGCAATCAACATTCTCATTGGAATAATTAGTAATAAAAGAAATAGAAAGATATTTCTAAAGACTGATATTTCATTTTTTGATATAAAAAACTTTTTAATCAGTTCAATAAAAGCAGATATTCCAACGCTAATCCAGATAGCAAAAGTCATAAAGCTAGCAACATATGAATAATCTCTTTCGCGAGCTTGTGGATTTTCTTGATTCAAATAAATTGTTATTGCTACACCAGTCATTAAAAATAAAATCATTACTGCAGTGGCATCCAATTTGTTTCTTCTGAAATGAAAATATATGCCTAGCAAACCAAACAATAGTCCCAATGGAAGACCAAATTGAATCCAATTCACTCCATCTTCATTAGAATTTGCTCCCATAGAAGAAACTAAAGGATCTGTTGAATCACCCTTGCCAGCAAACTGCCATAAAAAGTATCTTATATACATTTTTTTAATTTGATAATTCCAAAAGAATTCCAATTGGTTGGGAACATTATAAAAAGCATACTGAATTTTTTGTTCAAAAGAAAATTCTTGTCCATTCAGCGGCAATCCTGATACTTCAACAGAAGATGGAATATCATCAAATTTTCTAGGAAGTATATTCATTTCGCCATATTGATCTCTATTCAAATAAGAAATTAAACTGGTAATTGTTTCAGGATTATTTTCGTCAATTGCAGGATTTTGTATGGATCTAATAATAATAGTAGAATAGGAAGAATAACCAATAAGGATTAATAAAATCCCAGAAAATAAAGCTGCCCATAAAATATTTTTTTTCTTAAGAAAATAATAAGTTAGAACACATAGAGAAAATAACAGAAAAAACATCCCAGAATATCCAGCGAATGACACTAGAAAAGGTACGCCCCTAACAACAAAATTTTGAAAGAAAAAGAAAATAACTATTGATAATAATGTGATATTGAAAATTTGTTTGAGTTTCGCATCCTGATTTCTAGAAAAATAAATCATCATTATAAGGAATGGGATTGTAAGCAAATTAAGTAAGTGGAGGCCAGTTGCTAATCCCATTAAATAAATGATAAAAATTATATAACGATTTTGATTATTAGTTCTTCCCTTTCTTGTTAACAAAAAAGATAAGTAAACTACTAATGCAGTAAACAAACCACTTAGAGCATAGACTTCCGTTTCGACTGAATTAAACCAATGACTGTGAGAGAATGCAAAAGTAAGAGATGCAATAAATGAAGATCCAAATTTTTCAATAATATTTTTACATCCTATACGATCTAGCACTTGGTTATTTATTAAAAATAAAACCGAAATTGTCAGAGAACTTGAAATCACCGATAGAAGATTTACACGATAAGCTATATCATGAGAAATGGGAATCAGTGAGAAAATCTTTCCTAATAACAAAAAAAGTGGGCTGCCTGGCGGATGAGGAATTCCCATAATATGGGAAGTAGCAATAAATTCGCCCGTATCCCAAAAAGAAACTGTGGGGGCCATTGTTATAAAATATATAACAAAAGAAATGACAAAAAGAATTGACGCTAAAACTACTTCAGAATTATTCTTCAGCAGATGAATCATTCTTGTCATTCAGATTTTCTTTAGATTTTTCAGACTTTTCAACTTCAATATAATTCATTTTTAATTCTGAAAGGACTTTAGATAAATAGACCTTTTCCTCTGCGCTCAAGCTAGCATCCATTCGATTTTTAATCATATCAAGCATATCAATCTGAATAGTAGCTGAAGTTAAATCAACAGAAGATTCTTTGGTCATAGGATTTTGAATTTTTCCTAAAGCAATCCAAATTCCATAAACAGTTTGAGATATCAAAGAGTCAAAAAGTTGTTTCTCTGTATATTGATTAGATTCCATTTTCCTTAATTAACTGTTATTTTTAGAAATAAATTTAAATAATCTTTTTCAAATTTATTCTTTATTAAACTATTTTCAGGGGATAAAAGTTTACTATCATTATCGATAATTTGAAAAGCAAATTTTCTCGCCTCTCTGATTATTGGTCCATCAGTAATTAAATCTGCAATTTTATACTTGATAAATCCACTTTGCCT
>JALRJJ010000036.1 GCA_023255095.1 bacterium | reverse complement strand
TTCTGCTGGAGCTTCTTCCTCTTCTGGAGCTTCCTCTTCTGGAGCTTCCTCTGCTGCTTCTGCTGGAGCTTCTTCCTCTACTGGAGCTTCCTCTGCTGCTTCTGCTGGAGCTTCTTCCTCTACTGGAGCTTCCTCTGCTGCTTCCTCAGCCTTAGCTGCCTCTTCGGTAACTTTTAGCTCTTCGGCTTTAAGAGCATTTGCTTTTTCTTTTTTAGCTCTTCGTTTTTCAAGCTTTTCATTAACCTTATTTTCAAGGTCTTCTGGAGATAATAGTGCATCTTTTTGAAGTTGTTGCACTCTGTCAGAAACCTGTGCACCTTGTCCTACCCAATATTCAAATCTTTCGTTATCTAGGCGCAGTATCTCCTCTTGGCCTCTTGCTACGGGATTAAAGAACCCAATTCTTTCAATAAATCTACCATCACGCGGCTTTCTGACATCAGCAACCGTAATGAAATAATATGGAGCCTTTTTAGCACCGCTCCTTGAAAGTCTAATAACTACCATAATTTGTAACTCTTATTTTAAAATGGTGTGTATTTTAGGTTAACCTTTAAAAATTTGATAGTGTTAATATATAAAAGGTAACAATTTATTTGATGTCACTTTTCTTTCCAATATCGCTATTACTTTCTGGTTTTATATATGCAATCTGGGACCATCTTCCTCTTGTTAGTAAATTCAGGGAAATGCTCAGATTTTTGACAATTTTGATTATAAATTCTGTTTTTTTCTTCTATATTTATTCGAGCAAAGAGTTCCCCCTTCAATCGCATTTATTTTTATCCTTGAGCGGAGCAATTTTGTTGCTGCTTACCATAATTAAAGGGCTGAAGTTAGAAAGCAGAATTAAAAGAGTAAAGTCTGGAAATCTATCTCTTAATACCGATGAATCAATTGAGACTGCCTATTCAAATATTTTGACTTTAGGCGGCATTGGCTTGGTAGTCTTAATGCTAGCTGTAATAACAGGTTTTATTATTATTGAGACTCAGTTGGAAAGCTTGGCTCTCAAATCTTTTTTTTCAATACTTGCATTGTTAATTTACCTTGGAATTCTTAGTCTAATTAAATTCAATAATCTGCAATTAAAAAATGCAGTGAGGATGCTGCTCTTGTCATTTATAATGATCCTAGTGAGCTACTCCTTTTCAAATGCAGCCATTAATCTAAGTTAATTAATGTTCGCTGATTCCTTGTTTTTTCTAATGGCAATTTTGCTCGTATTGCTTATCTTTTCTGCTTTTTCATCCGGATCTGAAACTGGAATGATGGCATCAAATAAAGTTAAGTTAAGAAATTTGTCTAAAGGCTCAAAAGGTGCAGCAAGAGCCCTAAAACTATTAAAACGACCAGATATTCTCTTATCAGCAATACTGGTAGGAAATAACTTTGCAAATATTTTAGCTTCAGCAATTGTGACCATCATTATGCTAAATTTTTTTGGCGGGAACGTTCTAGTAGGTTCAATTATTCTGACTATTGTTATATTAATATTTTCCGAAATAACTCCCAAAACAATAGCTTCTGTTTTTCCCGAACGGTTCGCTGAACGTTCATCCTGGCTATTAGAAAAGCTAGTATTTTTATTTAAGCCAATAATTTGGTTTACAAATCTAATCAGTTCACGATTGTTGAATGTTTTAAATATTGACCCAAAAGCTTCTTCAACGAATGACAATTTGAATACCGATGAGTTAAGAACATTGTTAGAAGAGCATGGAGAGCTCATTCCTGAACAATCAAGAAGTATGTTAAGTGGAATTTTAGAGATGGAGGAATTGGTCGTAGAAGATTGTATGATTCCTGCGGCAGAAATTATTGCCATCAATCTTAGTGACTCTGTAGAGAAGGCTGAGGAAGTTTTAATGCGCTCAGAGTACTCAAGGCTGCCTGTTTACGAAGAAAATCTTGACAGTATTTTAGGCATCCTGCACCTAAGAGATGGCCATAAATTTATTGAGGTTTTCGAAAGTGGTGGGAAAATTAAGCCCCTTTTAGATGAAACATATTATGTTTCGCAATCAACAACTATTAATACACAAATCATTGAATTTTTAGAATCTAAGCGAAACATAGGAGTGGTAGTTGATGAATATGGAGAAATTCAGGGTTTAATATCTATAGATGATATTTATAAAGAAATTGTTAGCAAAATCTCCCATAAAGCTTCTAAGGAAGAGCATGAAATTGAACTCAAAAAAGATGGAACTGCTGTTGTTGATGGTAATACTAAACGTCATATTATCGCCATCAAAATCTGCGTCTGCTAGTGATGTACCAATTTTGTTGTTTTGTCCATCTT
>JALRJJ010000031.1 GCA_023255095.1 bacterium | reverse complement strand
CTTGCCTGGTTAACTTCGTTGCATTGCCGTGAGACCAGTTCCAATGATTTTGTCCTGTACTACCAGGCCGTTTATGTTTTTTATATTTACGTCGTTGCATTTAGTACCTCCAGTTGAACGAGGTTAACTTTGTGAGTTATTCGCTTAATTCGTGTCAAGGATGACTTTGATGACAGGTTAAATTTTTATTTATTATAATTATTTTATTTATAAATAATATTAACGTCATTCTTGTCATTTTTTATATTTATGTAACATAATCAATAACTTATCAATGACAAAGCAATTTTATCAATGTCATTCTAGTCATTCCATTTCCCATTCAATTTCACCTCCTACGATGTGTTCAAAACTTTCCCGAGCGAGGTCTATATGAGGAAGCATAAAACCACGTGCATTTGCATTACGATGCTCTTTTGCATCAGGAATTAACTTTTTTATAGCTGACTTAATGTCCTCATTTTGGATAGTTTGATATTTTTGTGCCTGATTATCGAATTGCAAATATGCATCTCTAAGATCTTTATATGAATAAAAATCACTTTCAGACCATTTGCTGTTAAATCCAATATATTTGGTATTCAGAACATAATAAATCCATCGGTCCACCTTATCAAATGATCTCAATATTTGCTGAGTATGCATTGCCGTTCTAGGTCGTTGTCTCACATTAAATTGTTCTAAATTTTGTTTACTCAACAAATTTACGAAGCCATTAAGCTGATTCGTATGATCCATAATTTTTATTAAGCTGTTGAAATAATGATGATCATTTTGATGTATTTCACTTATTGGAATTGCAAACAAACGCCGGTCATCATTAGATGTTTTTAAAAAATGTTTATGGTTAGTGGCTAAAATAAAACGATGAAGTGAATTAACTGATCTTGAAGAGTGATGCTTTTCTTCAACAGTAATATAAGGTTCTGTAATTAAGCTTTTTAAACGTTCCTGGCCTGCATTGTTATTGACGTACAGTGCCTCATCCATACACACAATTAAATTCCGCTCTAAAGCTATATTAAATCGACCAATAATAGATTCAATGTCACTTACCATGTAGGTTGTTCTGGACCAGATTCTTTGTAGTAGCTGCATGAATACCCCTTTGCCACATCCCTGTCCTGACATCAGAGCGATCATCACTCCAGGTTTGTCTTCAGGTTTTTGATAAAGATGTGCTAAGTAATTCATCAAGTATTCGAAGATTGTTTGATTACAATTACTGATGACATTAAATATAAAATCAACGATGTCATTACAATCGGTTTCCATAGGTTCTATGGTCGGAGGAATCCATAAATTTAAAATATCCTTGGTTTGTGTTTTAGGATGAAACTTTACTTCTTTATAGACGTGGGTATTGGGGTCAATGAGGAACTGGTTATAAACCTGTCTTGGAATACCTGGAACAGGTTGTTCAGTTAAAAATCTTTCAATAGCAATTCTTCCAGGCTGTTGTTTGTAAATACTCAGATTGCTATTAATATTTCCTTGCCGATATTGTTGTAACTCTTGTTCATCAATGATAAAAAAATCACCCCCAGTTTTTAATAAGCTGTAATTACTTTGTACCAAAGATAATGCATTAATTGAAGATGGAGCATTCATTAAAACGGTCTCCCATCTTGATTTTGTTTTGCATAATGAATAACGGTACCAATGGTAATACTTTTTCCATCAGCTCCTTTGAAGTCACTATCATATCTATCTACTAAATCATTAAAGTAAGCCTCGCTCCAACGACGTGGGGCTGTTAAAGACCATGTTTTAATCATATTTAGGCCTATCTCTCCCCAGCCTAATGATAAGACTCCAAAAACAATATTGCGGTATTGGTCTCCAGGGCAATCAGCATCAATGCTAAATAGAAATGAATTTATAGTAGCTATTTCATTCGGAGTGGGAAATTTAACTTGATGAACTTTCTTTATATTCTTAGCTTCAATCTCTGGTTTATACTTTTGATTAAAGGCTTTGATAAATTTAGAGATATTTTTAATATCTCCTTTAGCATCCCAACCAGTCACCGTTAAAAAACGATTCTTTGTGTAAACTTCAATATGATTATGAGACCAGTTATCTATTCTTTCATTAGATAACCCAAATAATCGTATCCCTTTTCCTGAAGGGCTGATTTCAGAATAAGTATTGTCTAATTCTGATCGAATATTATTAAAGAACTGTTCGTCTCTCCCGTCAGCAAGATCGATATCAATACCAACAAGGTATCCCTCATCATTGTTGTCAGAGTAAGCAATTTTATCCTCATCTAATTTAAAACCTAAGCCGCTTATTTCATAATTGAGATCATAAAAATTGAAAGCCGTAGCAAATGATTGAAGATATCGTGGGTCTTGATAGTTGATTTTCATGTTTGGATTTAAAGGATTAATGGGGTACTTCGGAAATTTCCCCCGATGATCAGTTTCTCCTTTTTGCCAGCAAATCCATTTATTTTGTTTCTTTAATAATTCAGGAATATTACTGTTTTGGTTAAAATATCGCATTACTTATCTCCAAATAATTTTTTAACTTCATTAGAAGCATTAGATGAGTCATAAGTATTTTCACTAATAGACAAAAAGGTTCCATGAGCAAATGGTTTTTGCCAGGCAACAAACCTTAATTCGTCACCTTCTTGATATGATTTAGATAAAATTATTTTTCCAGTAAAATCAGGATGATTTTGAGTATTCTTTTTTTGATTTGGAAATAAACTTCCAGTCCCTGGTTTGTGTTTAAATTGAGTCATACTTTTCTCCTAATTAAGGTTTTAAAAATATAACTATCTCAATTTTATTTTTTTGATGAGTCCTCTAATGCCAACTTTTTTAATAATTTTCTAAAAGTATCTACTGTTGGAATATTATCTAAGGAACCCCATAAGTCTGAAGCAAAAGTTTCATCTTTATAAAGTCTTGATTTTAAAATTATCGCTGTTGCTCTTGCTGAATATCCATTTTTTACTTGTTCAATTAAATCTGCAAATCGATATTTTATTGAATTATTTCTTTCTGTTTGAGATTCTCTAAAAGTTTTATTTCCTTTTTTTAAATTTATTCTATTTTTATTTCTTTTTTCTTCAATTTTTCTAACTTCAACACTTAAAATCTTTTCATACATTCTTTTTTGTTGTGGAGAAAGTTTTATTCCGGAGAATCTGTCATCTAAAATTTCAGATGCTTCAAAAAACTCATCAGAAAATCCTTGTTTTTTTAATTGACGATAATAATTTCCTGATTTTTTTAAAAATTCATCAATTTCTTTTCGCTCTTCATTATTCATTTTGGGAGCTTGCTTTAAAACCTCATGATTCTTTTTATATTTTGGCGGTCTTCCTCGAGGCATATTAATTTCTTATTAAAATTTTTTTTATATTAAATCATGTTTAATTCCACAAGGTTTAATATGTTCTTAATAATTTAATTTATTAATTAATTTTTGTGATTGCAAATGAGTATATCGCCTCAACATACTCCAACTTTTATGTCCGCTAATAGAGGCTACTTCTGGGATCGTCAGTCCCATTTCAAAAAATCTTGTAATGGCTTCATGCCGCAATGTATGGAAGCTAATATGACTCAATTGTGAGCGTTTGATAGCTCTTGTAAAAGCTACAGTCACAGCATGTTCGCTGATATTAAATACACGGTCATTAATCTTATTAATATTTTTTAATACGACTGCACTCTTCTCAATTAATGGAATAAAACGCTCTTCCCCATTTTTCGTATCTTTTACATGTATGTATTGTTTGTCCCAATGCACATCAGCCCATTGCAGTTTCACTAATTCTGATCTGCGCATACCGGTGAACAATGCTAACTGGATCATACTAGGCAATAGAGGGGATGTAGTATTGTTAATGATTAATGTAATGTCTTGATCAGTGATTCTCGTTTCTCTGACCTTTGGTAATTTAGGCCGAGATAAATTGGTAACAGGATTAATAAGTTCCTCATACCCCCAATCACTTTTTGCAATAGTATATAAGTGGCTCATTACCGCTAAATGAAGTCGAATCGTATTTGGTTGAAATCCTTGTCGAATCTTTTCATCACGCCATGAAGCCAAATGAAAAGTCTTAATGTGCTCTAAAAATTGCTCACTGAGGGTTGAGTTCATCCATGCTTTAATTCGATAACCTTCAATCTTTGGTCTTTTTTTATGTGCATTGACATCTTTTAGGTAGCGTTGAAAAGCCTTATTTAAAGTAATCGATTCGGGTTGGGTTCTAAATAGCCCATGTTGATAGGCAGTTTCTAGTTGCCGAGCCCAACGCTTAGCTTCAGTCAGTCTTAAAAAAGTTCTAGCCTGCGTCGGTCCCCCGCGAAGTTGAATCCGAGCCTGCCATTTGTTATTACGTTTACGGAAAGTTGCCATCTTATTCTCCAAAAGGACAGGAGAAGGACAAAGTGGGATGAAGTCATCACAAACCCAATAAAATCAGGCAAGCTCAGTTGGTAGAGCAGTGGACTGAAAATCCTCGTGTCGGCAGTTCGATTCTGCCTCTGG
>JALRJJ010000125.1 GCA_023255095.1 bacterium | reverse complement strand
CAAAATGGAAGAGAGGTATTTAAAAATGCAGTTACTAGAATGCCTGAAGCAGTCAAGCTGGCAATGGAAGAAAATAATTTAGCTATTGAAGATGTTAAGCTAGTGATTGCCCATCAGGCTAATGCAAGAATTTTGGAGGCATGTGCTACCAAAATGCAATTGCCAGAAGAAAAAATGTATATGAATATTCATAAATATGGAAATACAACTGCAGGAACTATTCCTATCGCGATGTGCGAGGCTATTCAAGAAGGAAGATTTCAAAAAGGGGATATTATTTTATTAACAGCATTTGGTGCTGGGTATACCTGGGCTTCAGCAGCCATAAGATGGTAAAATGATCGATTTTAAAAAAATTATTTCATTTATTAAAAAGCATCAATTGTCATTGATAACCTTTGCAGCACTTTCTTTTGCTATCTCTTTAACTTTTCAGACTGGCTTTTCTGTTCGATATTCTTACAAGCTAAATGATATTGCGAATGAGCCAATTATTGCTCCATTTGATTTTGGTATTTTAAAAACAGATATAAAGCTTGAAAAAGATCTTGACGATGCCAAGAAATCCGTTCCTTATAGTTTTAATAGAGATCAATTATTTGTTCAAAATCAATTAGCTCAGATTGATACGCTATTTTTAAATTTAAATAACCTGAATCAGTCTTATTTATCTTACCAAACATCTCAAGATTCACTCTATAAATATCGATATGAACCAGAGTTTGAAATATTTAATTCAAGTTTTATTGCAGATAGTACTACCTTTTATACTTTATATAAGAACTTTCTCGAAAAATACCCGTTTCAAATTGAAAAAAGTCGTTGGGATGAACTTTTATCCATCAATGAATCTTTTGATCGAAATATAGATTTAGTTTTGATGAAAAATACAGTTAAGCAGACCTGCTTAAATCGTTGGGCAGAAGGTATTTTAGATGAATCATTAGGCTCTATCATCAGCACGCAAATCAGTATTATTCAGGGTGGTGAATTAGTCTTATCTCCCGTTTCAAATTTTAATGATATTGAAAAAGCATGGAAAAAAAACAAAGAGGAGGTAAGAAATATTTATCCTGATGAGCTTAGTATAGAACATTCGATTTCTTATGAAATAATCAATGAATTATCTAAGCCAAATGTACGTTTTGATAAATCTTTAACTGAAAAAAATCAAAAAGAAAAATTAGATAAGGTTTCCAGATTTCAAGGAACCGTTTTAGCAAATGAACTCATTGTGGATAAAAACAATCGAGTTACTGAACTTGTAATTCTAAAAATCAGATCACTTCAACTGGAATCCAGCAAAAGACTTGGTTATGAAAAAGCAACAGATAAATTTAGAGAATACCTTGGGGCATTTTTTGTAGTATTACTATTATTGTCACTTTTGTATGCTTTTTTATTTTTCTACAGGACTAATTTTCTAAAAAACTTCAAAAAAATTACTTTAATTGGATTTTTAATTTATGGTATTGTGTTTCTTTCATGGCTAATCACTAATTATAGTGTCACCCCATATATTATTCCGATTGCATTAGTATCTATTCTTGCAACTGTTTTATTAGATGCAACAACATCAGTGGTTATGTCAACCATTTTAATTTTTCTGGTTTCGTTGCTTGTTGGGAATGATTTTGATTTTACCATTATCCAATTTTTTATTTGCTTTGTCGCAATTTTAAATGTGCGAAATCTTAGAAAAAGAAGACAAATTATTTCAACGATGTTCTCCTTGGTGTTTTCAAGCCTTTTAATTTTTTTCTCATTGATGATTTTTAAAGGAGTGGGATTACAAGAAATTAATCTTTCCAACATGGGCTATCTTGCTCTAGCCAGTTTTATTAGCCCAATTTTTGCTTTTGGTTTAATTCCATTATTTGAGCCTTTCTTTGGAATTACGACGGATATATCATTGATTGAGCTATTAGACTACGACCAACCTTTATTGAAAAGATTAATGGAAGATGCACCTGGAACCCACACGCATAGTGTTAAAGTTGGAACTTTAGCTGAGTCATGCGCTAAAGCAATCGGCGCTAGAGCTCTATTATGTCGAGTTGGATCCTATTACCATGATATCGGTAAAGTAATGAATCCAGAATATTTTGCTGAGAACCAAAGCATGGGGATCAATAAGCACGATAATCTGAGGCCTGAGGAAAGCGTAGCCATTCTCAAGCAACATGTCGAAGATGGCCTTAAACTTGCAAAAGAATATAGCCTACCACCAATTGTTACTGATTTTATTGCAACACACCACGCTAAGAATAGAATGGAATTTTTCTATCAAAAAGCACGAGAATTATCTTCAGAATCTGAAAAAATTCAAGAAGAAGATTTCAGATATTCAGGCCCAAAACCTCGTACCAAGGAAACTGCTATCGTGATGATAGCAGAAGCCATCGAAGCACAAGCAAATTCAATTTCAAATCCCTCAATAGAGAAATTTGAAGAAATGATTGACCAGACTATCAAAAGCAGATTAGATGATGGACAGCTCGATGAATGTCCACTCACGATGGATGATTTAAGGAAAATTAAGGGAAGAAGGGATGGTAAAAATGGCTTACTTCCTTCTCTAGCTGGCTTGTATCACTCTAGACCAGAATACAAGAAAAATGATTAATCTTGAAATTCATTTTGAAATCGAAAAGTTTAAAGTAAATCATGATAATCTTAATGCTATTTGTGGATTAGTTTTACGTGAATACTCTTCTTTTAAAAATGCCATCATCTCAATTGTTTTTTCTAATAATAACCATTTAAATGAATTAAAAATTCATCATTTTGGTGAAGATGTTTTAACGGATGTCATTACTTTCGTTTATGAAAAAGAAATCGAAAAGATTGAATTGGAGATATATATTTCTGTTGAAATGGCAAGGGAAAATGCAAAAGAAAATAACGTTTCATTAGACAATGAAATCAAACGATTGGTGGTTCATGGTATTTTACATGCTATTGATTATGATGATCAAGATCCAAAAAATCAAAGAGTAATGTTTCAATTACAAGAGAAAATTATCGAAAAATTTAATGAAAAGATTATTGATGAATGATTCAATTAAGAATTTAATCACAACAGTTAAAAAATTAAGATCTGATACTGGATGTGAATGGGATAGAAAACAAAATGACGAAAGTCTTCTTCCATATCTCTTAGAAGAAGCATATGAGGTTACAGAGGCTGTCGTTGCTAAAAATAAATCTGCCATTAAAGAAGAATTGGGAGATTTATTACTACATATTATTTTTCAAGCTGTGCTTTTGGAGGAAAAAAGTGAAGGTGATTTAAGCACAATAGCCAACCAGATTAACCAAAAATTAGTTTCAAGACACCCTGAAATCTTTAATAAAGAGCAATCAGATAAAAAAAATTGGGAGATTCAAAAAAAAGTTGAAAAAAAACGTAAGTCCGTTCTTGATGGCGTACCAAAAGATTTACCCGCTTTATTAGTTTCTCAACGATATCAAGAAAAATCAGCTTCTATTGGGTTTGAATGGGACAATTTTGATCAAGTATTAGGGAAAGTCGAAGAAGAATTCATTGAACTAAAAAATGCAATTAAAAATAATGATATCATTAATATTGAAGAAGAGATTGGAGATATTTTGACTGCAATAGTAAATTTAGCAAGATTTAAAAATCTTTCTGCAGAGGTGGCATTAATAAAATCAAACCAAAAATTTTATAATAGATTTTTTGGTCTTGAAAAGAAAATAGCGAATTCTGAAAATAATAGCCTAGAAAGATTATTAAAAATTTGGGATGAGGTAAAAAATGAACAAAGAAAATAAAATTGTTGGAATCACTTTTGGATCATTTGATTTATGTCATTATGGGCACGTTTTAATGTTTAAAGAGTGTAAAGAATATTGTGATTTTTTAATTGTTGGAGTTCAGTCAGACCCTTCCATCGATCGTCCGGAAAAGAATGCTCCTATTCAATCGCACAAAGAAAGGATTGGAATTGTTGAATCAATAAAATACGTTGATCGGGTTATTCCTTACGATACTGAGGCAGACTTGATTCAGGTTTTATTAGATGCCAAACCCGATGTTCGCATCCTAGGGGCTGATCATCAAGGAACCAATTTTACTGGATATGATTTACCGATTAAATGCATTTTTAATACTAGAGATCACGG
>JALRJJ010000038.1 GCA_023255095.1 bacterium | reverse complement strand
AATCCTGTGCTTGACTCTTGTGGTTAAAAACAGGACATTTTAAATGGTTTATCGCATAGACATTTTAATTGGTGAATAACAGAGATCTACCAGCTCTCGTTTTTTGTTATGGAAACTGCTAAAATTCAAATACGCCATTGACGTATAAAGAGTCCATGTTATTTATTGAAACCAGCATCTTTACCAAGCAAATTAAAGACCTTGTATCTGATGAGGAATATCGTCAACTTCAGCAAGATCTTTTGGTACAGCCTGATAGAGGTGACCTAATCAAGAATGGCGGTGGTATTCGCAAAGTACGTTGTGCTCAAGGTAACAAAGGGAAAAGTGGTGGGATACGGGTGATTTATTATTGGGTCACCGAGGATGATCAGATCTTTTTCTTAGTGGCTTATCCAAAATCAGTAAAAGATAATTTAACAGATAAGGAAACCGCCATTCTGCGCCAACTCGTGAAGGAGCAATTTCATGGATAACAACTTATTTGATGACTTGGTTGCTTCAATCAAAGAAGCTGGAGCTATCAAACGTAAAGAAGTTAAAGCAAGCCGAGTTACAGAACTCGAATTGCCTGATATTAAAGAAGTACGTGAAAAAACTGGCTTGAGCCAAAATGAATTTGCTGCACGTCTACATATTAGCCCCCGTACCCTGCAAAATTGGGAACAGGGACGACGCTATCCAACTGGACCAGCAGCTACATTGATTCGAATTTTAGATGCTCACCCAAGCCTTATTTGAAAAAATTACTTAAAAAATGGGAGCTTAAGGCTCCCATTTTTTTATTCGTATAAGGTGTATTATGTTAATTTTAGAAAATCTTCACTACTATTATTTTAAAATAAGCCTTATATCCAAGCATAAAACAAGGTTGTCTAGACTTCTTTTAACAGTAAAGTTATCATAAAACTGAATTTTATTTTTTAGGTAAGTTTATGCATTCTATCCGCATTCGTTAAGACACAACTATTTGCATAGTGACACTATTTTATAATGGTGGGCTTTTGTTGTGTCTTTAAGAATATATGCGGATATATAAAGTAAAAGTATGCTTAATTTATAAGTATGCTTTTAGTGCATAGTTTCCAGTTATAACTTAATTGACTAGCTATTTGTCCACCCTGTGGATGAATAGCTTTTTTTTTGGGAGGACACTGTGATGCTAGCTTTTGTTTTCACCTAAATCCTGTTTGCTGCATAAAAAATTTCAAGAGCTAAACAGGAGTAAATAAAAATGAGTTTAATTATTAAAGCGAGAAACATACGCTTGGATTATGCTGGGCGTGATGTTTTGGATATTGATGAATTGGAAATTCACTCTTATGACCGTATTGGTCTTGTGGGTGATAACGGAGCAGGAAAGAGTAGTTTACTCAAAGTACTTAATGGCGAAATTGTTTTAGCCGAAGCGACATTACAGCGTTTTGGTGATTTTGCACATATCAGCCAACTGGGCGGAATCGAAATAGAAACGGTCGAAGACCGGGCAATGTTATCTCGCCTTGGTGTTTCCAATGTACAAAACGACACAATGAGTGGCGGAGAGGAAACTCGTGCAAAAATTGCTGCCGCATTTTCCCAACAAGTACATGGCATTCTAGCGGATGAACCAACCAGCCACCTTGATCTCAATGGAATAGATCTACTTATTGGTCAACTTAAAGCATTTGATGGAGCATTACTTGTTATCAGTCATGACCGATATTTTCTTGATATGGTTGTAGACAAGATATGGGAGTTAAAAGACGGTAAAATTACGGAATATTGGGGTGGTTACTCGGATTACTTGCGTCAAAAAGAAGAAGAGCGACAACACCAAGCCGTAGAATATGAGCTGATGATGAAGGAACGGGAGCGATTAGAATCTGCTGTGCAAGAAAAACGCCAGCAAGCTAATCGATTAGACAATAAGAAAAAAGGAGAAAAATCCAAAAACTCTACCGAAAGTGCTGGACGACTTGGGCATGCAAAAATGACTGGCACCAAGCAAAGAAAACTGTATCAGGCAGCTAAGAGTATGGAAAAGCGTTTGGCTGCATTAGAAGATATTCAAGCACCAGAGCATTTGCGTTCTATTCGTTTTCGTCAAAGTTCAGCCCTAGAACTGCACAATAAGTTCCCGATTACGGCAGATGGTCTGAGCTTAAAATTTGGTAGCCGTACTATCTTTGATGACGCTAACTTTATAATACCGCTTGGCGCTAAAGTCGCTATAACTGGATCGAATGGAACAGGGAAAACGTCCTTGTTAAAAATGATATCAGAACGTGCTGATGGATTAACCATATCTCCAAAAGCTGAAATTGGCTACTTTACACAAACAGGATATAAATTTAACACGCATAAATCTGTGCTCTCCTTTATGCAGGAAGAGTGCGAGTACACAGTTGCGGAAATTCGTGCAGTATTGGCTTCAATGGGGATCGGAGCGAATGATATTCAAAAAAACTTATCCGACTTATCGGGAGGTGAAATCATCAAACTGCTTTTATCCAAAATGCTTTTAGGAAAATATAATATTTTGCTTATGGATGAACCAGGAAACTATCTTGACCTAAAAAGTATTGCCGCATTAGAAACAATGATGAAGTCCTATGCAGGAACTATTATCTTCGTATCTCATGACAAGCAATTGGTCGATAATATTGCTGACATTATCTACGAGATCAAAGACCACAAAATCATCAAGACTTTTGAGAGAGATTGTTAATGATAGCCAATCTAATCCGAACATTAATTATTGAACTCTTTAAAGGAAATTAAAAATGACAATTCAAGATATTCAATCACTTGCTGAAGCACACGGCTTGTTGCTTACGGACAAAATGAATTTCAATGAAATGGGCATTGATTTTAAGGTCGTTTTTGCTCTTGATACAAAGGGGCAACAATGGTTGCTGCGTATTCCTCGTCGTGATGGCATGAGGGAACAAATCAAGAAAGAAAAACGCATTTTAGAATTGGTAAAAAAACATCTTTCTGTAGAGGTTCCTGATTGGAGAATTTCATCTACAGAATTAGTGGCTTATCCCATACTTAAAGATAATCCTGTTTTAAATTTGGATGCTGAAACCTATGAAATAATTTGGAATATGGACAAAGATAGCCCGAAATACATAACATCTTTGGCAAAAACCTTATTTGAAATCCATAGTATTCCTGAAAAAGAAGTTCGGGAAAATGATTTGAAAATTATGAAACCTTCAGATTTAAGACCTGAAATAGCAAACAATTTGCAGTTAGTAAAATCTGAAATTGGTATAAGTGAGCAATTGGAAACCCGCTACAGAAAATGGTTGGATAATGATGTTCTATGGGCAGATTTCACCCAATTTATACATGGCGATTTATATGCTGGGCATGTACTAGCTTCAAAGGATGGAGCTGTTTCAGGCGTTATTGATTGGTCAACAGCCCATATAGATGACCCAGCGATTGATTTTGCTGGGCATGTAACTTTGTTTGGAGAAGAAAGCCTCAAAACTCTAATCATCGAGTATGAAAAACTAGGGGGTAAAGTTTGGAATAAACTATATGAACAGACTTTAGAAAGAGCAGCGGCCTCTCCTTTGATGTATGGTTTATTTGCCTTAGAAACTCAAAATGAAAGCCTTATCGTTGGAGCAAAAGCTCAGTTGGGAGTTATATAATTTAAAAATATGATTGCTGAGAACTGCCTTGTTTTGAAACTTGGTTGGCTTTAATTAGTTTTTAGTATTCTTTATAGAAAATGCCTCGATCAAGGGGCATTTCTAACAATCATTTAACATAAAATTTCTTATGTGAAGTAACCTGAATGCAGCGGTGCCCCATTGGGGGCGCGTTGAGATAAGCCTCTTTTAGATAACTTTAGCAACTCGATAGACAGTTGCAACTCCACAATTCACTGCTTTGGCAATTTCTTCCTTAGTCATATTGCCAACTACTAGCAATTCTTTTATTCGTTTATGTTTAGCCTCATTTGCCTTCTTGCCTGTTGGTTTGTAACCCGAACGTGCCAGGCCCTGCTTAATACGTTCTATACGTTTCTCATTGTCTAGGCGGGCCATTGTTGCCAGAAGATCAATCAACATATTGTTGATGAGTTCCAAGATTGAATGAGTAATGCTGTCACTGGTTTGAATCATTTGGTAGGTAGTAGGAAGATCTGCTACGACTAAACGAAGTCCCTTCTCCTGGATCCTGCGCTTCAGCTCTTGAAAATCCTGTTGGGTTAGGCGTGATAATCGGTCAATACTTTCAACCAACAAGGTGTCGCCTTGATTTGCTTCTGACAGTAGCTTATTCAATTCAGGTCGGTCTAACTTCGTACCACTATAGTTTTCCACGTACACAATGGTTTCACCCAAATTCAAGTTTTGGTTTAGATCCTGAAGAATCTGCAAAGCCCTTTCTGCATCTTGATCTTTAGTTGAAGCTCGTAGATAAATACGTGTATTCATTTCTATCATTTAATCTTAATTCTATTAGATTAATGATAACAATATCATTTAATTATTGCATTAAGTCTAATGATAGATATTGTATGCGATTTGGCTCGCTATCATTCAGGTATAGTCTTTTGATAAAAAAAGCATGACTAAAAGCCATGCCTTGGGAATTCGTATAACGTGCATTATATTAATTTTAGTAAATTTAAACACTTACCTGATAATTTAACTGTAGTTCATCCGCATTTTCCCCTCTAATGCCCCAGTTTTCTTTAGGAGTTTCAAATATAGTTATCTCAACATCATTTGAATCAATACCGCATAGATTGTTTATATTTTCGAATAGAGTCTTAATAAATGCTTTTTTAGTCTCTTTTGTTCGTCCATCGAACATGGAAATTTCAATAATTATATAAGATGTACTGCGGTCTGCTGGATATATAAAATTTTTGGATTCTAGTGGAATAAAACGTTGAAACCTTTTTTCTTCAGGATATTTTAATTCTTTAACTAAAGCCTGATGGATAGCTTTACTTAAATTATCACGATGTAATTCTATAGTTTCATCTAAAGCATAAATTTTTATCTGAGACATT
>JALRJJ010000095.1 GCA_023255095.1 bacterium | reverse complement strand
GGGTTTTAATTGCTTCTATTTTTTTATTGCTCGGATTTTATAGCCTTCAAAGATTTGAAAATAATATTCAGATCGAAACTGAAAGCCAAATAATTATTGAAAATATAGAGATCCCAGAAACTCAACAGTTTGATACCCCTCCCCCTCCAGCGAGACCATCTGTTCCAGTTGAATCAGAAGACGAGGATCTTGCTGATGATTTGACAATTGAAGAAACCGATTTAGACAATTTTGATGCTTGGGATGCTCCGCCGCCACCGCCAACTGGTCCACAGGTCAAATTTATCCCCTACGATGACCCCCCAAGGCCACTTTTCCCTATTAAACCCGTCTATCCAGACATTGCACAGGAGGCTGGTATTGAGGGTCAGGTGTTGGTTCAGTGCTTTATTGATGAAAAAGGTCGCGTTAAGGAAACCATTATTCTTAAGGGTATACCAAACACCGGTCTAAATGAGGCCGCTGAAGAAGCTCTTCGCAAAACGAGATTTAGACCTGCAAAGCAAAGAGAAAGAGCTGTCGGGGTTTGGATTACTATACCAATTAACTTTAAGCTTCAGAACTAAAAATTAGTCTATCACAGACTTAATTAATTCTTTATTAAGCCTTACAATATTTGCTTGCGAAATTTCTTTTGGACATTCAGCGGAACAGGCCCCTGTGTTTGTACAAGACCCAAACCCCTCATCGTCCATTGTTGCAACCATTTTCAAAACTCTTTCTTTTGCCTCTTTTTTTCCTTGGGGCAATAAAGAGAGGTGAGAAATTTTCGATGATGTAAATAGCATGGCAGAGGAGTTTTTACATGCTGCAACACATGCTCCACACCCTATGCACGCAGCAGATAAAAAAGCCTCATCTGCATTTGTTTTGGGTACTTTTATAAGATTTGCTTCCGGAGCTTCTCCCGTGTTAATATCAACATAGCCCCCAGACAAAATAATTCTATCAAAAGATCTTCTGTCTACCGAAAGATCTTTAATCACTGGAAAAGAGGCTGCCCTGAAAGGTTCCAAAGTCAACTCATCTTCGTTTTGAAAGGCCCTCATATGAAGCTGACAAACGGTAGTAGCCTTTTGCGGACCATGAGGTTGACCGTTTATCATAAATCCGCAAGACCCACAAATTCCTTCGCGACAATCATGATCAAAAACAACCGGTTCTTGTTTTTCTTTTATCAGCTTATTGTTTAATATGTCTAACATCTCTAAAAAAGAAATGTTGGGATCGATGTTTTCTAAACGATAACGAACAAATTTACCAGCTGTACTTTCTTTGGTCTGTCTCCAGATGTTTAAATTAATATTCATTATTTATAGCTTCTTGTTTTTAGTTTTACGTTTTGGAATCTAAGTGTTTCTTTGTGGAGACATGGGCGCCCATCTTTTTGGTGCTCCCAAGCTGCTACATATGCGTATTCAGAATCATTTCTTTTAGCCTCATTTTCTTCGGTTTGATACTCTTCCCTAAAGTGTGCACCGCAAGACTCTTTTCTGTCAAGAGCGTCTAGAGCCATAAGCTCTGCTAGCTCAATAAAATCTTTAAGCCTCAAAGCTTTTTCAAGCTCAGGGTTTGGTCCATTTTTATCACCAGGAACCATTAAGCGCGTATTAAATTTTTCTCTAATTTGAGGTATAATCTCCAACGCTTCTCGTAATCCTTTTTCACTTCGTGACATTCCAATATTATCCCAAACGACCTTTCCTAGCTCTCTATGAATTTCATCAACCGTTAAATCTCCCTGAACATTCATAATGTCCAAAATGTTTTTTTCTACTTCTATTATTTTTTGCGCAAACGCTTCTCTTTCTAACATCTTTTCATTGTTGTCAGGACTATTACTTGCAAGATAATTCATTACTGAATGTGGAGCTACAAAATATCCGTCTGCTAATCCCTGCATCAATGCGCTTGCCCCCAACCTGTTTGCTCCATGGTCTGAAAAGTTGCTTTCTCCAATTGAAAACAACCCTTCAATTGTGGTCATAAGATTATAGTCAACCCAAAGACCTCCCATAGTATAGTGAACGGCTGGATAAATTTTCATGGGGGTTTTATATGGATTTTCATTTGTTATATTTTGATACATATCAAAAAGATTTCCATACTTTTCTTTAATAAATTTTTCTCCGTGATCTTCGATTGCTTTTTTAAAGTCTAGATAAACTGCTAGTCCGGTTTTACCAACCCCCCTACCCTCATCGCAAACCTCTTTTGCTCTCCTGCTTGCAACATCTCTTGGAACAAGGTTTCCAAAAGCAGGATATATTCTTTCGAGATAGTAGTCTCTTTCTTCTTCTGGTATTTCAGCTGGATGTCTGGAGTCACTTTTTTTCTTGGGCACCCAAACTCTTCCATGATTTCTAAGGCTTTCACTCATCAAGGTTAGTTTTGATTGAAAATTGTTTTTAACCGGTATGCAGGTTGGGTGAATTTGTGTAAAACTTGGGTTTGCAAAAAAGGCTCCATTTTTGTGTGCTCTCCAATTAGCGGTAACATTGCTTGCCATAGCGTTTGTTGATAAATAGTAAACATTAGAATATCCGCCGGTAGCCAAAATAACTACATCGGCTGCGTGCGCCTGCACTTTACCTGATATCAAATTTCGAGCAATAATTCCTTTTGCCTTGCCATTATCTACCACTATATCAAGCATGTCTTCTCTTTGAAAAAACTGAACTTTTCCTTTGTTTTGTTGTCTGCTAAGAGCAGAATAAGCTCCAAGTAAAAGCTGTTGTCCTGTTTGACCTCTGGCATAAAATGTCCTAGAAACCTGAACGCCCCCAAAAGACCTATTATCAAGATATCCAGAATACTCTCTTGCAAACGGTACGCCCTGGGCAACGCATTGATCAATAATGTTTTTGCTTATTTCTGCTAACCGGTAAACGTTTTCTTCCCTTGACCGAAAATCCCCACCCTTAATTGTGTCATAAAAAAGACGCATTGTACTGTCTCCATCTTTCTTATAGTTTTTTGCAGCATTAATACCTCCTTGTGCAGCAATACTATGCGCTCTTCTTGGAGACTCATGATAAGAAAAAGCCTTAACATTAAATCCCATTTCCGCTAGAGTCGCAGAAGCTGAGGCGCCTGCCAATCCAGTCCCCACTACAATTGCTCGGTAGGAGTTCGCTTGATCTGGGTTAAGCTTCTTATAAGACTTAAGCTGTTCTTGCCAACATCTATGCAATTCTTTGTTCGGGGCACCTGAATTTAATTGTTGGTTAAACTGATTCACTTTAGCCCAACAACCTTAAAATGATTCCAAAATAAACGGGGATTGATATAAACCCAAAAGGAATCCAAAACCAAAAAACTGCAGCTAAACTATAATAGGTTTTTTCATATTTTGTTCCTTTAATTGCAAGCGTTTGCCCTGCAGAGTCAAACCCGTGCTTTAGGTGATAGCCTAAAAGGCCAATAGCAATAATGTAAAAAAGGGTATAATAAATGTTTCCAAAGCCCACTTCTGGGCCCAAAACAATCTCGTAATACGTTTTGTTTCCCTTGCTGAAATTAAACTTATACCAAAAAGTTGACCAGTGCATCACTAGAAAAATAAAAACAAAGCTTCCAGTCAGTAGGGTATATCTAGATGCTCTGGGTGTGGATGTAATACTATAGGATGGGGTTTTTGAAATAGCACGTTTATTTTTTAGCCACAGCACTATGCCGCTATAAACATGAATCAAAACAAAAGATAGTAGCCCCGCCTCAGCTATTCTTATTAAAAAACCTAATTTTTTTAATTTTAAAACATAACCATTAAAAGCCTCTGGCCCCAAAAAAAGATTAAGGTTTCCGATTAGGTGAAATACCATAAAAAGTGCCAAGCTTAATCCGGTGATTGCCATGGCTATTTTTTTTCCTACAGAAGTGTTAAGAGCTTTAAAAATTTTCATTGAACTTAAATAACGATTGATATTTTATAAGTTAAATTTATTAAAGGCAAAGGACTTTGGTGTTATTTTTTCGGAGATTATAAAAAATATTTTATAGAAAAATAACAAAAAGCCGTTGGGACTTCATTCATATTTCTCAAGCGACAAACTTTCGACTGGTAATTTTTTTTACCTGGGTGGTTTTTTTTAGATTTCCCACAAGCTGCCCACAGGCACCATCTATGTCGCCGCCTCTTGTTGATCGGACCGTAACAGTAAACCCCTTTTTCAATAAATAGCTTTTAAACAATTCAATGTTTTCGTCTTTTGAACGTGCATACTCGCACCCTTCAAAGGGGTTAAAAGGAATTAGGTTGATTTTGCAGGTCAGTTCCGCTAAGATTTTTGACAAACTTTTTGCGTGCTCTAAAGAGTCGTTTATTTCATTAATTAAAATATATTCAATTGTTAGAAAACGACCGTCTTTTTGAATAGATAAATAGTTTTTACAGGCGTTCAGCAAACTATCAATAGGATATATTCTATTTATAGGAACAATAATGTCTCTTAATGCATTATCAGGGGCGTGCAAAGAAACGGCAAGTGAAACATCGGTTCTGCTTGCAAGCTTATTAATCTGGGGGATCAACCCTGATGTGCTTATGGTTATTCTTTTTTTTGATAAAAAATATGCAAACTCATTACGCATTATGCTTGCAGAAGAAATAACTGGCTCAAAATTTAAAAGGGGTTCTCCCATGCCCATAAACACCACATTTGTTATGGGGGGATCTTTTCTATCATAAAAATTTGCCAACCATAGCTGACCAACAATTTCATCTGGGCTAAGATTCTTTTCGAATCCCTGCGCTCCCGTAGCACAAAAGGTACATTGAAGTGCACAGCCTGCTTGAGATGAAATACATAAAGTGATACGCTTATTTTCTGGGATTCTAACCATTTCTATTGATGAACCAGAACTCAGATTAATTAGGTATTTTTTTGTTCCATCTTCAGACTGTAAAACTTTTTCTACTTTGGGCGTAACGAGCGTGGCAACTTCTTTCATTTTTGAAATTAACTTTTTATTAAAATTGCTCATTTTGTCAAAATCTAGTTCTCCTTTTTGGTGTACCCATTTTAATAGTTGTTTTGCCCTAAAAGAGGGTTCATTTATTTCTAGAAAAAATTTCTCTAGCTCGGCTTGTGAATAACCTAAAAGATTTTTCTTACTCATCATCCCCTCTTTTTATCATAAAAAACTTTCTAATCTTTAATTTTTTATTTTTTGAGAATTTAAAAAGAAAAAGTTCCAAAAAAGAACAAGCGCCACACCCAAATGCTCTCTTTCGATTTCAGACATTCCTGCCATTTTATTTATTTCTTGGTTTTCGTGGATCTGAACGCCAAAAATCGAAAAAATTAAAAAAACAAGTATGCACATTGTGCTTATTTTAGCCGCTTTTAGTGTGGGAAAAATTTTATAAAAAGAAAAAATAAAAACTGGCTGTAAATAAAGGGGGGTCCAAACATACCAGTCTGGATCGTTTAAATTTAAAAGCCCAAAAATTCCCAATATTCCTGCAAATATTTTAATCATTCCACTAACCACTTAAATAGTTTTTTTGATTCTTCCCCGTCTGTTATTTCTGGGTGCCACTGAACCGCTATTAAACCTTCATACCCGTTAAGTTCAAAACTTTCAATCATTCCGTCTTCTGAATTGCCAGTTATTTTAATTCCATCTCCAACTTTTTTGATACACTGGTGATGGCTAGACTTAATATATATATTGTCCTTTTTGACTATTTGGTATAAAAGAGAGTCTTTGTTGATTTTAACAGAGTGTTCAGAGGCTTTTCCTCTAAAAACACCATGATTTAAATTGTTTTTGAAAAGCCTATTAATGTCCTCATAAAGTGTTCCACCCCTATAAACATTAATTAGTTGCATGCTTGCACATATGGCTAACACCTTTTTGTTCTGCCTAATTGCTTCATCAAAAAGCGCTGAGTCAAAATTAAACCTTTCTGTGGACATTTTATGCGAAATTAAGTGGGGTTTGCTAGAACTATATTTTTCTGGCGGAACGTCTGGACCCCCCACCATTAAAATCCCTTTTGATAAAGAAACGACTTCTTGAATATATTTTTTTGAAAAGGTTTGTGAAAGTAAAAAGGGGGAACCTCCAGCATTCAGAATTGCTTTTGCGTAAGTGTTTTTAAACCCAGTCCATCTTGACGACCTAACAATCAAGTCATATGGCGATATTGCGATCACAAAAAATTAAAATTTGTATTCTTTGAGCTTGGGAATTTTATTCAGCAAGTCTTCAAGGGTTCCAACGTGCTCTTGGCCATTATAAACAACCTTCCATTCTCCGGAAGGCTCTCCATCTGTAAAGCTGCCATCAATAATTGGGTTTTGTCTTGGAGCAACATATTTCCATGGTCCATTTTTTTTATCTGAAGAGTATGTGCCTTTACCATAAAAACGAGATCCAAAGTCTATGTCTTGCCCTTCTGTCCAGGTTCCATTTTTTTGGTTATTTTCATATGTTCCTTCAGCAATTCTTCTACCATTTTTTGCATAAAGAGACCAAATCCCTTGTTTTACACCTTCAACATATGTGCCTTTTTGTTTTAACTCTAAAGAGCGGTCTTTTTGAGTATAATACTCCTCCCACTCGCCATTTTTAATGCCAGAATTAAATTCACCTTTTCCTCGCATCTCAGAAAAAGGGGAAAGATTAAAAAAGTTTCCGTTTAATGTGCCGCTCTCATAGTTTTCTTCCCAGCCTTTTGGTTCGCCGTTTTCAAACCAGACCCACTTACCAGTTTTTTTTCCATCAACATATTCTCCCTCACTGACAATTACTTCATTCGGGTCCCAGCTTTTCCACGTTCCGGTTCTTTCCCAGTTTTCATAATCTCCGGCTCTTGTAATAACCAGGGTGTTTGGATCCCACTCTCTCCACCTACCAGATCCTTCCTCAAAAACTATTTCTCCAGTTTTAATTAGTTTATTTTGTTTGTCTTTGCCCCATTTTGTCCAGGTCCCGACAGGTTTTCCGTTTTCGTATCTTATATATTCTAGTCTTTTGTTGTTATCGGTGGCTCCTGGAAATATATATGTGATTTGCTCTCCCTCGGGAACTCCATTAACATAGTTGGCAATTTTTCGTGTTCCGTTATTATAATTTTTTTCATCCCATGGACCGTTTTTGATTCCAGCTTTATATTCTCCAACAACCGTTCCATTCTCGTCAACAATTGGTCCGGAATAAAGCTTATCATTGCTTATTAAGTAAGCTTTTCCATCTTCTTTAGTTACCACCTGATCTTCATAAACATTGCTGGAACATGCAGCAAGAAAAAGTACAAACAATAAAAATGTTTTTTTCATTCCCTCTCCTTAAATTGAGTATATTTTTGGTTGTGCTGACTAAAATAATAAATATTTAATTGTATATAAACATAATTTCTAATGAAAGCTTTTGATTTAATTATTTATGGTGCTACAGGGTTCACGGGCGGGCTTTGTGTTGACTACATCAAAAAAAACTATCCTGATGTTAACTTTGCTATTGCCGGTAGAAATGAAAATAAACTGAGGGCTATTTCTGAAAAATATAACAAGCCGATCGACTATTTTACTGTTGAATCAACAGACAAAAACGGACTAGCGCTCTTGGCTGCATCCGCTAGTGTAATTTTAAACACTGCAGGCCCGTTTTATAAATATGGTTCCCTTGTAGTGGAGTCATGTGTAAAAGAAAACACTCATTATATTGACATTACAGGAGAAAGCTTTTGGGTGAGGGAGCAGATTGAAAAAAACCATGAGGAAGCAGCAAAAAGAGGTGTAAGAATTATCAATGCCTGTGGCTTTGACTCAATACCTTCAGATATTGGGGTCTTTTTTGCTGTAAATAGCGTTAAGGAAAAGATTAAAAAAGTTTCTGGTTTTCACTCATGGAAGGGAGAAGCCTCTGGTGGCACAATAGAAACTATGTTTACCTCTGTTGAAGCTAAGTCTGCTAAGGGTGGATTTGGAAGGTTTTCTCTTAACCCTCAAAACACAGTTTCAAAACATCAGGCAGATAACACATCTGATAAGGTGTCTGTAAAAAAAATAAAACATTTGAATGGATATACGGGGCCATTTGTGATGGCGCTCCCCAACACAAGAACCGTCAGAAGGTCTGCTGCTCTTTCAAAAGAAACGGGAAAATACTATGGAAAAGATTTTGTTTATACTGAGGGCGCATATTATTCGAAGTTAAGTAGCGCATGGAAAGTAACGCTTATGACGCTTTTTTTGGGTTTAATAATTTTTTCTCCTTTTAGAAGTTTCTTCAGACCGCTTTTCAGAAAACCTGGCCAGGGCCCTAGTAAGGCTGTTATGGATTCGGGGTTTTTTAAAACAAGGTTTTTGGTAGAAACGGACGAAAGAGTCAGGGCTTTTATGGTTAGCGCAAGCGGAGACCCTGGATACAAAATGACATCAAGAATGGCCTGTGAAAGCGCCCTTTGCTTAATTCTTGAAAACCCAGACTCTTTACCGGGAGGAAAAAACTTTGGGGGTGTTATCACGCCATCAATAGGTCTCGGCGATGTTTTAGTTCAAAGACTAAAAAAAATTGGAGTCACTTTTAATGAGATTATGCTTGATTAAAAAAACTTTCTTTTTTTCTCTTTTTTTATTTTCTCTTTGCGGACAAAACCTACAAGACCTTGAAAACATGTTTCTAGAGTGGAGAAGCTTTGAAAAACCTTCATTTAATAACGGTGTTCCTGACTACTCCAAAAAAGCATTCAATTCTAAACAGCGAGAATTTTTATCAATTAAAAAAAGAGTAATTAATTTTGATACCTCTTTTCTTGATAAAGATGGAATTTTAGACTGGAAAATTTTAGTAGCGGAAATTAATGGATACGACTTTAATTATAGAGTTTTAAAACCTTGGGAAAGAGATCCTGGTTTTTACAGGGTTTTATGGAACTATCAAAGCGACGTTCCCGATCATGAAGGCCCCACCAACCACGCAACTCTTGAGCTGTGGATATACAGTTTTCCTCTTGATCAAAAAAGTGCAAAAGAGGTTGAATTAAAACTGCGAGCAATTGGTCCATTTCTAAAACAAGCAAAAACAAACCTTGTGGGTAATGCTCGAGATTTATGGATGGGCGGAATACAGATTATGAAGAATCAATCCCGCGACCTTAGTTCTTTATCAAAAAAAATTAATAAGGACTCTCAGCCAGATTTATATAGCGCTATATCTCAAGCAATTATAGATACTGACAATTTTGTAGTATGGCTTGAAAAAGAGCTGCCCAAAAAAAATGGGCCTTCTGGTGTAGGAAAAGAAAACTACACTTGGTATCAGCAAAATGTTCACCTTCTTCCCTTTAGCTGGGACGAAGAGGTTTTTCTTCTTGAGCGTGAGCTTTTTAGAGCGTGGAACAATCTAGCGCTTGAGGAAGTTAACAATTCGATGCTGCCAAAAATTGTTGCTGCAAACAGCGAAGAAGAATTTAAGCAGTTGTCCGAGCTGGGCGTTCAAAGGCTGATGGGGTTTTTAAAAGAAAAAAATATTTTAACAGTTAAAAATAATATGGAGCCTGAGCTTAGAAAACATATGGGGTCATTTGTTCCTGAAAGTGAAAGAAATTTTTTTATAATTGGTTTGCACTTAGATCCCGTTCCGCTTTATTCACATTTCTACCACTGGTTTGAGTTGGCAGAAATGAGGGATAATCCCCATAAAAGAACCATAAGAAGGTCGCCCCTTTTGTACAATATTTTTGATTCAAAAAATGAAGGAATCGCAACTGCGGTTGAAGAAGTTTTTATGAACGCTGGTATTTATAACGACTCTCCCCGAAGTAAAGAAATCGTTTGGATCATGTTGGCCCAAAGAGCCGCAAGAGGCCTGGGGTCTCTTTATGCTCACGCCAACCTAATGTCGATGGAGGAAGCGGGAAGGGTTCACGTAACGTGGACGCCAAGAGGTTGGATGGAAAGAGAAGAAAGTCTTCTTAAGTTTGAACAACTTCTTTATTTGCGACAACCCGGATATGGAACATCTTATATTACTGGGAAGATTATTTTTGAACAAATTTTATCAGAGTATAAAAAAGAGTGTGAATCAACAGGAGTTAAATTTGAAATGTCAAAATTTATGGACCTTATAAGTGCAACAGGCAATATTCCAATTAGCTTAGTATATGAATCAATGATAAACAATCAAAAAATTTCTGTAAAGGGCCTTAGAAATCTTTAAAGCCAAAATATTGTTATCCCCGGGTTGGTTCTATTAAAATCGTGATCTTGTGTTTCGTTTGCTTCGGATCTCATTTTAACAGCATTTTCATTAAACATATTATAGTTTTCTCCATAGATAATATCCTTAAATCTTCCCTCTTGGCTCTCTCCCCATTCTCTAACTGCGCGACTTATAAAACCCCCACCTGAACCATGAATTATTTTTACTGCAACTAAATTGTTGTTTTTAGCTTCGCTTATTACAAAAGACAGCTCAGACAATGCTTCGTCTACGCTATAAGCTTTATGACCTATATCTATTTCTTTAATCATTGATTTTTAATTAATGTTATAATTTATAATTAATTAAATTGAAAGATGAAAGATACATTTGACAAAGCGTCTTTTATTTTTGATAATCAGGGACCGTCTCTGCTTAAGCTCAAAAATGAGAACTCAGCTCAACGCAAAAAAAAACTTACTTTGCTTTTATCCGAAATAAAAAAAAATGAAGAAAAAATTAAAGCTGCTCTTATGGCAGACCTTGGTAAATCTGATGTAGAGTCTATCTTAACTGAAATTATTGGAATCAAGACAGAGCTTAAGTTTGCAATCAAAAATGTGGGAAAATGGATGAAAAAAAAATATGTTCCCCGAAATCTTTTAACTTCTTTTGCAGAACCTTCGGTTTTGGCGGAACCCAAGGGTCGGGTTCTAATTCTAGCCCCATGGAATTATCCAATTATGCTTAGCATTAATCCTCTTATTTCTGCAGTCTCTTCTGGAAATGCTGTTATTATCAAGCCATCAGAGTTTACGCCTGAAAGCTCCTTGGTTGTACGTGACATTTGTAATAATGTTTTTACTCCGCAAGAAGTAGCTGTTATTGAGGGAGATGGAAGAATGGCTGAACATCTTTTGGGTCTTTCTTTTGATCATATTTTTTTTACTGGCAGCCCCCAGAAAGGATCTTTGGTGATGGAAGCTGCTGCAAAACATCTTGCCGGGGTTACTCTAGAGCTTGGAGGAAAATCCCCAGTTGTTATTGATAAGAACTGTAATCTTCAAGACGCTGCCTGGAAAATTGCTTTTTTTAAGTTCGCAAATGCTGGTCAAACTTGCACAGCTCCTGACTATATTTTATGCCAAGCATCTTTAATGGATTCGCTTGTTTCTGAAATAAGAAAATATTTCGAAAAATTCTTACTTGATGGGCCAAAAAACAACATGTGTAATATTGTTAGCGAATCCCACTTTAGCAGAATAGACGGCCTGATTGAAGACGCAAGGCTCGGTGGCGCAAAAATTTACGGTGGCAATAAACACAAAGAAACCTTAACAATTGAACCAACAATTATTTGTCAGCCCGCCCAAAACTCCAAAATAATGCAAGAAGAAGTCTTTGGTCCTTTGTTGCCGGTTTTAAAATATGAAAAATTAGATGAGGCAATTAATTATATAAATTCTAAACCTAAACCTTTAGCTCTTTATTGTTTTACCAAAAATAAAAAATTTTCATCCAGGCTAGAAAAAGAAACCTCTAGTGGGGCGTTTATCATAAACGACTGTGTTATTCATCATGCCAATCCAAACCTTCCTTTTGGAGGAATTAATAATAGCGGACTAGGCAGTTATCATGGAAAACACGGCTTTGATGAACTATCTCATTTTAAATCTATAATGAAAAGCTCTTACATTACCCCCTTTAGACTAATTCTTCCTCCTTATAACAAAACCAAAAAAAGGATAGTTAGTCTAATAAATAAAATTCTTTGAGTATTTCGTTTCTTAAATAAATTGCGGTTGAAGCATAGTTGTCTGACCTGTTATACGTCCTAACAGACTTCCAAATTTCTGAATTGATACTAAAATTATTATTATCAACAGGGTATTGGTTTTGAAAAAGATAGTTAGATATGCTTCCAATGGTGTCTTCCCAACCATATGGATCTTTTTTACCATCTAGATTAAAGTCAATAAATAACGATTCAAAGCTTGTGGGAATAAATTGACCATACCCAAAAGCCCCAGCATATGATCCCTTTACGGATTCTGGAGCAATTTTTTCATTAAAACAATATATCAAAAATTGTTTAAGCTGCTTTTCTGCCCACTCTTTTCTTTCCGGGATATATTCAATTTGTGTAAAAAAAGAGTCAATTAACCTAAACTCTCCTTGAGCCTCACCAAAATTTGTCTCCATAGAAATAATTGAAAGAACAAGAAAGGGGTCTACCTTCGTTTGAACATAAACCTCTCTAAAAAGGTTTTTATTGGAAACATAAAAAACTAGTGCACGGTTTATTCTTTTGTCGGTAATAAAAATTTTGGAATATTCCTGCAGTGTGCGGGTTTTTTCAGGTTTGTTTTTAAACTTGAGCAATATTTTTTCAACATCTTTTTGTTGGGGATTTTTAAAAATGCTTTTAATTGTTTCCGATGAATATATTTTTTGAATTTGTTGATCTTCAATCAAAAATTGTATTGTTTTAGAGTTTGGTTGGCTGCTCTGAGCGAACAAAAAAGAAACAAAAAAAACTGCAATAAATTTGTGTAATTTCATAGCTGAGAAATTACCACTTATGAAAAATAAAAATAGTTTTATTTTGTTGTTTATTGCCCTGATTGCTGTAAGCTCATCTGCTTGGGTTGTCCGGTTTTTTTCTGAGACAAGCGCAATTACTCTTGCTTTCTGGAGGATGTTTTTGGCTAGTTTTTTCATGTTTATTTTTTCTTACAAAACTTTTTTCTCTTTTGTTCCCACAAAAAAAATTGCTCTGTCTGGATTTTTTTTAGGAATACATTTTTGCTTATTTTTTAAGTCTGTACAGTTATCAAGCATAGCTGAAGCTTCTCTTTTAGGAACTATTGCCCCTGTTTTTACTATGGTTTATTTGTTTTTCTGGGAAAATTCGCGTCCTTCTTTTTTCTCGTTTTTGGGTTTGTTTTTTGCGCTAGCGGGAAGTTTTTTAGTTATAATATCACCAGGAGATAGCGTGCCGGAATCTCGTGTTTTGGGAAATTTACTTGCTGTAGGCTGTTCTGTTGCAATGGCTGGGGTTTTAATTATTGGGAAAAAAGTCCGAAAAGATATCGGGCTTATGGAATTTTCAAGATGGTTGTTCTTTTTTGCTTCGGTCACGATTTTTATTATTGCGATTCTTTTTAATGTTAACATTTTTGGTTTCAATAAAACTGAGTTTACTGGTTTTATTTTTTTGGCATTAATACCAACGCTTGTTGGGCATAATATTTTTTATTATTTAATAAAATCCATAAATCCAACCACAGTTGCAGCTATCCCCCTTGGAGAGCCTTTTGTTTCTTCTTTGGGTGGGTTGTATTTTTTTGGTGAAACAGTGAGCCCGACTACTGTTATGGGAGGCGCAATTACTTTGGTTGGCCTTTATTTAATAATAAGATTTAATGATTGATCACCTTAAATTGATATTGTTTCAAATTTTCTTTTCCTTCAATAGAAACAATTTTTTCCAGTCTAGTTTTTTGAGTGAAGTTTTTGTCTCCAAAAAGCTTAATACCAGTGCCAAAAATTAAAGGGTGTGGCGTTAAGTATAGGTGTGTTATGTTTTCAATAAACGCTTTGTTTGTTTCTGCTCCTCCAGCAACAAAAATAGTTTTAGCGCAAAGTGTTTTTAATAAATCTTGGATTTTTGTTTCTCTATCAATTGGCACAATGATTCGATTGGGCAAAACTGAATTAATAAGGCTAAGAGTTCTTTTTCCTATTGCAACATGGTGGTCTAAAGTTTGCTTTTGAAAAAGATGTTTGTCTTTTGTCCACGTAAGCCTATCATCTTTATTTGCGGCAATAAATCCGTCTAGGCTTATTGCCGCAATCAAAATAATTTTCACTAATCGCTTAGAGGCTTTCCGTTTTCATCAATGCTTCCAGCGGCAACCTGATAAAGGTTATCAAATTTTATATATTTTTTGATAGCACTATTTACTTGATCAAGAGTTACAGAATTTATACTCATAGTGAAATTATCTATGTAGTCTAAGCTTCCATAGTCAAGAATAGAGTTTAGAATACTTGACGCAATTCCCCCTGTTGTATCAAATCCAACCTGATAGTTTCCGTTGATGGTTGATTTTGCGGTATCTAATTCTTCTTGTGTAATGCCTTCCGTTGCCCAGAGCTTAATTTGTTCCAATGTAGCGGATTCACCTTTTTCTAAAAGCTGGGGAGCAAATGTTCCCCCAACATACCAATAACCATCATTGCCGTTGCCCATTCCAGAAACAGAGGAGTTAATACCATATGTTAAACCCTCCTTGACTCGAACAGCTTGCATCAGTCTAGCAGAAAAATTACCACCAAGAACATGGTTTGCTAAATACAAAGGAATATAGTCGTTGCTATATCTATCAATTCCAAGTGGAGTCCCAACAATGAAATCCGTGCTGGTCTTGTCTTGCATTGAAACATAAGTCTTAACTGAAACAGGTTGGCCAAGAGCTTTTTCTTTTATTGGCTTTGTGTTTACAATCGGGAGCTTGGATAGTTTTTCTTTAATCATGTCACTTAAAACCTTATGGGATACATCTCCAACTACGACGATAACCATAGAACCTCTTCCATAAAATTCTTTATGATATTTAAGGAGATCCTCTCTGGTTGATTTTTTAATGTCTTCAATTGCCTCATCTGGATTAATGGGTGAGTTTTGATGATTTTTTCCATAGAAAGCTTCTAGCATCTTATTTACCGCATTTCCCCTAGTGCTTTCCTTTGATCTTTTATATCCTGTTTCTAGCTGTTTTTTAATTTTATCAAGCTCTTGACTGTCAAACTTTGGGTTTGCAAGCTGGTCAGATAAAAGATCAAAAATTAATTCGGTTTCAGACGAAAGAAACTTTGCACTAAAACCAACAGTGTCTTTTCCGTTTGAAAAACCTAGTCTTGCACCAACCTTCTCTAATTTTTCACTTATCTCAAATTTTGTTTGACTGGCAGTTCCTTGATCTAGCATTGACACAACCATATCAGGGATTCTAGGGTTGGAACTTGGCGCAAATATGTCACCCCCCAAAAAACTACCTCGTAAAGTAACCACACCACTCCCCCTATTAAGGGTGTAAAGGCTAATTCCTTCGACTGGCTCTGAGTATTCTACTTTTGAAGAAAACAGTTCTTCTTTAGAAAAATATTTTATTTTTTCTTCTTTGAGCTCCTGGGCGCTTTTAATTATTTTTTCACTATTTTGAGACCCTCCATTTTCTGGAATAAAATATCCTATAGTGGAAAGATCTTCTTTAAAATATTCTACCACGATTCTTTGAACGTCTTCAACTGAAACAGCGTTTATTTTGTCTTCATAGGAGGTATATAGCGTCCAGTCTCCAGCAGCAATTGCCTCATTAAGGCCCCCAGCAATTGAATAGCTTCCATCCTGACCAAATTTGAGAGAAGATATAATTTGGGCTTTTGCTTTTTGTAGTTCATCTGAAGTTATTCCTTCTTTGGCTATTTTTTCATATTCAGATACAATCATGGATTCAACTTCTTGGTGCGAAACTTCTGGGGATAGGTTAGCAAAAACTGTGAAAAGGCCGGGATCTCTAAAGAGAGAGTCCCAAATGTAAATACTTGTGGTTAGGCCCTTATCAGTAATGTTTTTATAAAACCTGCTATTTTTACCCGATGACAAAACAGATGACAACACAGTAAACGCTGGTGCATCCTTGTCAGTTGCTGAAGGGGTTTTGTGTGCAACACCCAAAACGGCCTGTTGTCCGGCGCGCTTTAAAGTAATTGTCCTTTTGCCCTCCTGTTTTGGCTCTTCAGTATAAACCTGCGGAATGTCTTCCTTGCTTTTTTTAATTCTACCAAAATGTTTTTTAATAAGCGCGAGTGCTTCTTTTTCAGAAAAATCTCCAATCGCGATTGCTGTTGAATTGTTTGGCCAATAAAAAGTATCATAGAATTCTTTTAGCCTTTCAATCGAAACGTTTTCTATATCTGTTTTCCAGCCGATAGTTGAGTGATGATATGGGTGAGCGTGATATGCGGTAGCCCAAATATTTTCATCTAAAACCGAAACAGGGCTATTTTGTCCTCTCTCGTATTCGTTTCTTACCACTGTCATTTCTGACTGCCTATCTTCTTCTTTTATATATGCGTTTCTCATTCTGTCGGCCTCAACCTCAATAACGGTCTCAAGATATTGGCTTGGAACAGTTGCAAAATAGTTTGTTCTGTCTAGCCAGGTGGTTGCATTCATTCTTGCTCCCACAGACTGTAATACCTGAAAAACAGAATTCCCTTTATCGGTATTAAACTTTTTTGACCCTTTAAACATAAGGTGCTCTAATAGGTGTGTTGATCCCGTATAACCAATAGCTTCATTGCGAGACCCAACATTATAGGTAACCATAAAAGTTGCAACGGGGGCTGTGTTGTCTTGTTTTAATAAAACCGAAAGGTTGTTGGAAATAAGTCTATATTCCTTAATTCCACCCTCCTCTTTAACAAATTCATATCCCGGATATTTAACTTGTGACATAATAACTCCTAAAAAAAATAGTGCTGTTAATACATTTTTCATTTACTTCTCCTAACTTTTAAAAAATTTTTGGAAAAAATCTTGGTGTTTTTTTTGCATATTCTAAATATTTATCTCCAAAAATACCAACGAGATAATCTTCTTCAAAAATAATAATTTTTGACCAAAAAAAGTGAATTAAGGGAATGGAAATCAACAAAATAATAGACCTGTTTAAAAGAGAAAATATTATTGGGGTATGATAAATAATTACCGTATAGACTGGGTGTCGTATAAATTTGTATACTCCTTTTTGTGAAAGCTTTCTTCCTCTTTCTGTTGGTGGGAGACTAAACAATATCCAAAACAAAATAAAAAGCGCCTCAATAATTACAATCCATAGAAAAATATTAATCCAAAATTCATCTATGTTTATTGAAAAAAAATTATATTTTCTATCAATAAATAAAATAAAATAAATAAAAATGCCGGTTATAAGGGCGCCCGGTGGTCCAACGTTCCAAAGGCGAAAATAGTGTTTTTTGTTAAACCAGTTTTTTAAATCTAGCATATTTATCCGAAAATTCCTCCGCCAACCCTAACCATATTAGAGCCTTCATGAATAGCAAGGTGATAATCTTGACTCATCCCCATAGAAAGGGTTTTCATTTTTTTGTTCGGAGAAAGCTGTTTATTAACTTGATCATAAAAACTCTTCATTTTTTTAAAATCTTTAATTGATTCTTCTTCAGACAAGCCGAGACTTCCAATAGTCATCATTCCTTTAATATTAATATAATTATGACAAAAAATGCTTTCAATTTTTTCTAAAAAAATTTTGGGGGGGAATCCGTCTTTATTTTGGTCATTAGAAATATTGATTTGTAGTAATATGCTTTGAATTTTATTTTCTTTTTCTGCGTTAGCGTTTATTTTATTAAGGTGTTCCAGCTTAGAAACCGAATCTATTGAGTCAAATATTTTGACCGCTTTTTTGATTTTATTAGATTGGAGTCTTCCAATCATTCTTTTTTCAATTTTATTATTAATTAGTTGAGAAAATTTACTTTCAGCTTCCTGAACTCGATTTTCGCCAATTTGATTAACCCCAAAAGAAATACATTGATTGATTAATTGCACGGGTTGATTTTTTGTTACAACAACCAGGTCAACAGGGTTTCCAGAAGAAATTCTAGAAATATTTTCTAAAACATTATTCAGATTCTTTTGAAGGTTCAGCATAATTAATATCTTTTTCTGCTTCATCCTCTTCAAGCATAATACGTGTAACAGATGAGACGGTTGTTCCTTCACCAAGCTTAATTAGTCTTACTCCTTGTGTGGCTCTTCCAATTGCTCTAATTTGTGATACCGGCAAACGTATAAGAACCCCCTGATTAGTAATAATCATAAGGTCGTCTGCATCAACAACCTCCTTGATTGCAACCATTTTTCCTATTTTCTCAGTTATTTTAATTGTTAGCAGCCCTTTGCCGCCTCTTTTTTGAGATCTATAGTGTGATACTTCAGTTCTTTTTCCAAAACCCTTTTCTGACACAACTAAAACTGTTCCTTCTCTCTTGATTAAAAGCATCCCTATTAATCTGTCATCATTAGAGCTTAGAGTAATACCCTTTACTCCCATTGTTTTTCTTCCGCTGGGCCTAATTTGCTCTTCAGAAAATCTTATAGACTTTCCATTTTTTGTACCTAACAAAATGTCGTTATCTCCGGTTGAAACTCTTGCCTCAATTAAGCTGTCTCCATCTTTGATTTCAACTGCATAAATTCCGCCTTTTCTAGGTTTTGAATATGCTGACAGCTTGGTTTTTTTGACAAGACCATTTTTAGTTGCCATTACAACAAAATGATCTTCATTAAATTCTTTTACACTTATAAAGGCACTTATTTTTTCATCTGGTTCACAACCAATAAGGTTAATTACGGCTCTACCTTTAGCTGCCCTTCCACCCTCAGGAACGTCATAAACTTTTTGCCAATAACATTTCCCTTTATCTGTAAAAAACAATATGTAGCTATGTGTGTTTGCTATAAACAAATGTTCTACAAAATCTTCTTCTCTTGAAGAGGCTCCTTGAACACCTCTACCCCCTCTTCTTTGGCTTCTATATGTTGTGAGACTAGTTCTTTTAATATACCCATTGTGTGTTATGGTTAAAACCATGTCTTCTTCAGCAATCATATCTTCAATGCTTAAAGATGTAAAATCAGCAACTATTTCTGTTTTTCTTCCTTCTCCATAGCTTTCTTTAATTTCAAGAAGCTCTTCTTTAATGATATTCATCTGAGTTGATTCATTAGACAAAATATTTTCTAAATCTTCAATTAGCTCAAGAGTATCTTTGTATTCAGCAACTATTTTTGAGGTTTCTAACCCTGTTAATTTTTGCAGCCTCATGTCTAAAATTGCCTGAGATTGTTTTTCTGAAAGAGAAAAATTATTCATTAAGCCGTCTTTTGCGCTTTGAGGGTCTTCGCTTGATTTAATTAAATCAATAATTTTATCAATATTTTCTAGGGCTATTTTTAATCCTTCTAATATATGGGCGCGATCTTTAGCTTTACCTAAATCAAACTGAGTTCTTTTAACAACAATTTCCTGTCTGAAGGAAATAAAAACACTCAACATTTCTTTGATAGTCATTACCTTTGGGGTACCATCAACAAGCGCTAAAAGAATAATTCCAAAAGAGTCTTGGAGTTGAGTTTGTTTATAAAGCTGATTAAGAACAACCTCTGGAACTGCATCTCTTTTGATTTCAATAACAACTCTCATTCCATCTTTATCAGACTCATCCCTAATTTCAGAAATTCCCTCAATTTTTTTATCTCTAGCTAAAATTGCAATTTTTTCAACTAAAAGGGCTTTATTGACCTGATAGGGGAGTTCAGTTATAATTAAAGAATCTTTTCCTTTTGAGTTTGGTTCAATATGTGCTGTTCCCTGAACCTTAACAATGCCTCTACCTGTTTTATAGGCTGATTTTATTCCATCTAAACCTAAAACTTTTCCTCCGGTTGGAAAGTCGGGTCCTTTGATAAATTTCATAACATCTTCAACGGTAGCTTCAGGGTTTTCAATAAGATGTACTAGGGCATTAATGGTTTCAGAAAGGTTGTGGGGAGGAATTTTTGTTGCCATTCCTACGGCAATACCTTCTGAGCCGTTGATTAACAAATTAGGAAACACAGATGGAAGAACTGCTGGTTCTTTTAGTGTTTCATCAAAATTATTTATCCAATCAACTGTTTCTTTATCAATGTCTCGCAATAGTTCGCTTCCAATTTTAGACATTCTTGATTCAGTATATCGCATAGCTGCAGCTCTATCACCGTCAACTGATCCAAAATTTCCCTGTCCTTGAATAAGTTCATGTCTCATTGAAAAATCTTGGGCCATTCGAACCATAGCATCATAAATTGAGCTATCTCCATGGGGGTGATATTTACCCAAAACATCGCCAACAACTCTGGCAGATTTTTTATAGGGCCTATTCCAAAAACAACCCAATTCACTCATTGTGTATAAAATTCTTCTATGTACAGGCTTTAAACCGTCTCTTGCATCGGGAAGAGCACGAGACATAATTACAGACATAGAATAATTTAGATAACTTTCTTCTAGCTCTTTTAGAAGCTGTTTATCAACTATATTATCTCTTCCAATATCCATTTTTATATATCAATGTTTGTTGCAAATTTTGCTCTATCAGTAATAAAAGTTCTTCTATGTTCTACCTCAGTTCCCATTAACTCTCTAAAACGAACATTTGTTTCTTCTTCCATAATATGATCAACTGTTACCTGAATTAAAGTTCTTGTCTCTGGGTTCATAGTGGTTTCCCATAGTTGTTCAGCATTCATTTCTCCTAAACCTTTATAGCGCTGAATATCAATTTTTGTTGATGAATTTTCTGATTCAAGCCTTTGAATCATAATATCTCTCTCGGCATCAGTATAAGCATATCTTTCCTTTTTGCCTTGTTTTAATTTATATAGTGGTGGCATAGCCATATATAAATACCCTTCCTGGACAAGTTTTTTCATTTTTCTCCAGAAAAAAGTTAAAAGTAGCGTTCTAATATGACTACCATCAACATCAGCATCAGTCATAATAACTACTTTATGATATCTTAATTTTTCAGAATCAAAGCTATTTGGATCATCTTCATTTTCACCAAACCCACTACCAAGAGCAGTAATCATTGATTGAATTTCATTATTAGCTAAGAGTTTATCTTCACGAGCTTTTTCAGAATTTATTACTTTTCCTCTTAAGGGAAGTATAGCTTGAGTTCTTCGATCTCTACCTTGTTTAGCTGTACCACCAGCTGAATCACCCTCAACTAAAAAAATTTCACATTGCATAGGGTCTTTATTCGAACAGTCGGCTAATTTTCCTGGTAAGGTTGATGATCCTAATCCAGATTTTTTTCTAACTAATTCTCTTGCTTTTTTTGCAGCAAGTCTTGCTCTTGCAGCTTCAGCAGCTTTATCAATTATCTTTTTAGCGACTGCAGGGTTTTGTTCTAAGAAGGCTTGAATTCCATCATAAATAATATTATCAACTAAACCTTTTACTTCACCATTTCCAAGTTTTGTTTTAGTTTGCCCTTCAAACTGTGGCTCTTGAACCTTCACAGATAAAATTGCAGTTAATCCTTCTCTAAAATCGTCTCCTGAAAGAGAAAAATTTTCACTTTTAGTTGTTTTGATTAAATCATTTTTGTTAGCATAGTTATTTAATGCTCTAGTTAATGCTGATCTAAATCCTGATAAATGTGTACCACCTTCAATAGTATTAATATTATTAACAAAAGAAAAAATGTTACTATTATAATTGCTACTATATCTCAAAGCAAGATCAACAGGAACCTCAATATCTTCTTTATTTACAACAATTATTTCATCATGAATTAAATCTTCGTTTCCATCTAAATATTTTACAAAATCAGATAACCCTCCAGGAAAGCAATATTCAATAGATGAATCTTCATACTCATTGTTTAGGGTAATAGATAAATCTTTATTTAAATATGCTAATTCCTTTAGCCTTCCCTTAATAACATCTTCTTCAAATCCTTTATGAGTGAAGACTGAATGATCAGGCATAAATGTAATAATAGTACCTGTCTTATTACTCGTTCCTATTTTTTCTAAAGCAGACGTTGGTTGACCTAAAGAATATGTTTGTTTATAACAAAAACCATCTCTATGAACTTCTGCTATTAAAGATTCCGATAGGGCATTAACAACTGAAACACCAACTCCATGTAATCCTCCAGAAACTTTATAGGTATTTTTATCAAATTTTCCACCAGCATGTAAAACTGTCATAACAACTTCTAAGGCAGGTTTTTTTTCTTCCTTATGAATATCAATTGGAATTCCTCTTCCATTATCTTCAATTGAAATAAACCCATCACTTTTAATTGTTACAATAATTTTAGTACAATAACCAGCTAGAGCCTCATCAATACTATTATCAACAACTTCGCTTACTAAATGATGATATCCTCTTTTTCCAATATCACCTATATACATTGCAGGTCTTTTACGTACTGCTTCTAAACCTTTTAAAACTGAAATTTTATCAGCACTATATGTAGAATTATTACTCATTTATTCTCACCGGCATTATTAAACTGGTTAAATTTATATTTTTTGATTTTGGTTGTAGTAAAACAGCAGAAGACTCATTTTTAAAATTAATAACTAATTCTTCATCAGGATATTTAGAAACTGCATCTTTTAAATATTGCAGATTAAAACCAATAATACATTTATCACCATTATATTTAGCAGATTTTAAAGGAGCATAGACAGTTTTATTATCAGATTGATTGATACTTTTAATAAAAACTTTTCCTTCATCAAAATTTAAAGAAATTTGATTTGTATTTTTATTAACAGCAATTGATGCAGCCTTTAATGCAGAAGACATATCAGTTTTATCTAATATTAATTTATTAGGATTTTCTGAAGGGATTACAGCTTCATAATTAGGAAATTTTTCATCAATGATTTTTGAATAAAATACATCTTTTGAATTATTACAAAATACATAATCACCACTGAAAATAATATTTACCTCTTCAGTATCTTGTAAAAAATTATTTAAAATATTTAAAAATTTTCTAGGAATAATAAAACTACCATTAATGTTAGTTTTATTCTGAGTTGAAACCTTAATTAATCTATGTCCATCAGTTGATACAAAATCAATTTGATTTTCTTTAAATGAAAAACATGTTCCAGATAAAGCAGGTTTACTAGGATCAACCTTTATAATATAAATAACCTGATCAATAATTTCATTTAGGATATTTGATTTTATTGAAAAAATTAATTCATGTTTATTCTCTGGTATATTAGGATAATCTTGAAAAGGAATAGTAGATATATCAAAAGAAATCCCTTTTTCAGATTTAATGTTTATATGCGGGCCAGATATATCAATATCAACTCGACCGTCTTCAATTGCATTTATAATTTCACTCATTTCAGCTGTTGGAAAAAGACCTTCTCCCGCTGAATTTATTGAAGCAGTAATTTGAGTTTTAATACCTACTTCTAAATCGGTCGAATGTAAAATAACCCCAGAAACACTAGATGATATATAAGTATAATTAATTAATGGATTCTGAGATTTTAATTGTGATGTTTTAGATAATTTATTAAAAGCTAATTGTAGTTCTTTTTTAGTTGTTGAGATATTCATAATTAGTTTACAATATTATTATATTTTCTAGTTGTTCACAAGCTTTAACTCTTATATATCTATTAAATATTTAATATAAAAAAATAATAGTAATAATAAGGGCCTTAAAATGTTAATAACTTATATAATTTCTTAAAAAATATGACTTAAAATCTATAAAAAATAAATGTGCATAAATGGAATAATTATATTGAAATTATCTTAATAACTGAAGAAAAAATAAATATCTATATTATGAATTACTATTGTGGATAATTAAGTGGATTTCTTTTGATATAAAAGTTGTTTTTTATATCATTTATCCATTCATTGTACCATTCTGATTTCTTTTTATTCAGAGCAAATTCTTCCAGTTGAGTCCAATTTTTTTCAATAGTAATAATTCCACCTTCTGATTTGGAGTCTACCCATAAAATATGATATCCAAATTCTGTTTGAATAGGAGTACTTGCTTTATTGATTTCTAATTTTTGTATTCCTTCTGCTAATTCTTTTATTCCATATTGTTTAATATCAATTTTTCCTAAAAAACCACCATTAGATCTACTTTGATCATCATCCGAAAATTCGTTTACTAATCTCAGAAAATCACTTTTATTTTTTATTTGTTTTTCTAATTCAACTGCTTTTAGATAAGTATTTTTTTTATCTGCTTCACTAATTTCAGGACGAATTAATATATGTTTTAAAGTAACTTTTTCTCCACTTCTATCTAAAACATATATGAGATGGTATCCAAATTCAGTTTTTATAGGTTCACTCAGGATATTTAAATCTAAAGTAAAAGCAGCTTGTTCAAATTCTTTTACAAATGTTCCACGAGAAGCGGTGCCTAACATCCCTCCATTTTCTTTTGATCCGGGATCATTAGAAAATTGTTTAGCCATATCTTCAAAATTGTTTTTTACTAATATTTCTTCTCTTATAGATTGTATTTTATTTAATGCTTTTAAATTAGAATCATCAGAAACACTAAATTCTATTAATAAATGGCGAGTATCATATAAGGTTGGCAGTATAGGTAAACTATCTTTATAAGTTTTATAAAAATCTTCAACATCTTTTCTATTTACTGATATATTTGAGGTTAGTTGTTGAGTATATTTTTCTGATAAAAGCTTTCCTTTTATGTCATCACGATAATTTCTTTTAAAATCAGATATTTTTTTTCCTAACATTCTTTCAGCATTTTCTTTATTTCCAGCTTGATTTATTAAGTTTTCAATTTGCTTATCAAGAGCCCTATCAATATCCTTTTCTAATACTTCCACAGAATCTTGCTCTGCCATTTTAATTATAACCTGTTGCTCAATCATACTTTCAAGTGATTCATTTAGTAGTTTTTTATATGCAGATTGATTTATTGATGGATTAATATTTTGTTGAACTGCTAAAGCATTTGTAGCTAAAACAACGTCGCTAAGTAAAACAATTTTATTGTCGACAATTGCCGAAACTTGATCTAATAAAATTTTATTTTGTGCAAATAATATTGTTAATAAAAATAATAATTTTTTCATTCCTAGGTACTCGTGAAGTTAATCGAATTCCTCATAGTTGGCAAAACTTTATGGAATCCGCAGTAGACTTTGTTGTAGATATTGCACGAAATCAGTTAGGTGAAAGTTTCTACCGAGAGTGGATTCCATTTATTGGAACTCTATTCTTATTTATTTTTTGATGTAACTGGGCCGGAGCTGTTATTCCTTGTAAATTAATA
>JALRJJ010000072.1 GCA_023255095.1 bacterium | reverse complement strand
CAACTGTAGTAAAGTCTTGTTTGTTTTGAGAATCAATAGAGGTTTTAGCAACTCTTCTATCTCCAACTTGACAAATAAAGAGATTACCACTGCTGTCTAGGGCAAGTCCATTCGGTCCGAGAAGTCCATTTCCTAAGTTAGGGGCATAACCAGTGTTACCCGCATCTAAGATGTAATCTTCAATACCATTCACAGGGGACCAGCTTAGAACTTTGTTTTGTAAGTTATCTACGAAGAGTAATTCATCTGATTTTTTATTCCATACAGGACCTTCAGGAAGTATTAGGGAATCAGCTAAAATCTCTAGCTCAGCATAAATATCGATTACAGAGTTTACGTCAGTGTTATATACTTCAATTAAAGGATTAGACTTTTTTTGAGCACAACTGACACTCAAGACTAGAACAAAAACAAATAAAATTTTCTTCATAAGAATCAATTTCATTCAATTTAAGACAATTTAATCCCAGTTACCAATTCCAACAACCTCAATCTGGGTCTCTTTGCATTTAGGACAGTGTAGCTCTTCTATATTATTGTATTCAAAGTTGCAACCGCATCAAACCCTTATGGAAAAAGAAAAAGCCATCGAAAATCGATGGCTTGTCTAAGATGGCTCCCCTTTTATTAAAAGTTGCAACTCAATTAAGCAAAATAGGATGGAACTAGACCCAAGGTTATATCTTCTCTCTAAATTTTGTACAAAGTAAATAGATAATATTTCTGCTAATTCTACAATTGCGAATTTTAGGTTATTCTCCTAGATTAATTGATTTCAAATTAATCTTTGTTGTGTTTTTTGCCTCTGATAAGGCTATATGACTTTGTACATTTCCTAAATTAGAGAGTAATGAAAGTTTAGTCAATATAAAATTTTCATAAGATTCTATGTCTTTAACAAGTATTTTAATTAAAAAATCAAAACTCCCGGTAACTCTATAACATTCTAAAACTTCGGGAAATAGTTTTATTTCATTGGCAAACTTCTCTATATAACTTCTAGAATGTTCCTTGAGTGTAAGCTCAATAAATACTACTTGTTTTAAATCTAATTTTCGATGGTTTAAAAGTGTCGCATAGTTTTTAATATATCCCCCTTTTTCAAGTTTTTTTATCCTTTCAAAAATAGGAGTTGTAGAGAGATTAAGTACTTCCGATATCTTTTTGATTGTTACTCTCCCATCATCTTGCAGAAGATCTAAAATTTTAATGTCTATTGCATCCAATTTTTGACTCATTAATAAAATATTTAATTAACAGATATTAGAATAATTTTCTAAAATATTACTAATAAATGGTTTTTTAATTCATTTTTTGTATATAAAATAAGAGTTTAAGCATAAATGAAATAATGTTAAATATTTTCATTTGATACCAAATTTAATTCGGTAACGATCAAATCAATTACTCCTTTAGAACTATCCGTCATAATAGATAATATCACTAAAAACACCTTTATAATAGATGATAAATTTCCAAATTCAATAATCTAAATGAGTTTTTTAGACATCGTCATTGATAAGTTATTTCTCAAAAAATAAAGAATAGCTAGTATAAAACTTTAAATATCCATTATGCCATACTATCATAAACTTGGAAATATTCCAAATAAGAGACATACTATTTTTAAAAATGAACAAGGAGACTTTTATTATGAGGAACTATTTGGAACGATCGGTTTTGATGGCATGTCCTCACTTCTATATCATACTCAAAGACCAACACAGGTAAAAGAGATTTTAAAATCTTATAGTATTGCTCCAAAAATTGCAGTTAATAATAATATGAAATCTCTTGCGCTTAATGGTTTTCATATTGCACCTACAGCTGATTTCTTAAAAAGCAGAAAAACTATCCTTACTAATGTTGATTGCAGTATTATTCTTGCCGCACCAAAAAATTCTCTCAAAGAATATTTCTACAAAAATACTGATTCGGATGAGCTAATTTTTATACATAAAGGCTCTGGAAAACTAAGAACTCATCTAGGAAATATATCCTTTAAATATGGAGATTATCTCTTAATTCCAAGAGGAATAATTTATCAAATTGATTTTGACAGCAAAGAAAATAGATTATTCATAGTGGAAGCTAAAAACCCTATCTACACTCCGAAAAAATATCGAAACTGGTTCGGACAACACCTGGAAAACTCACCTTTTTGCGAGAGGGATATACATGGACCGGATGAATTAGAGACTTATAATAAAAAAGGAGATTTCATCATTAAAGTTAAAAAACAAGATTTTATTCATGAATACGTGTACGCTGCTCATCCATTTAGTGTAGTAGGGTGGGATGGCTACAACTTCCCATATAAATTTTCTATTCACGATTTTGAACCAATTACAGGCAGGGTGCATCAGCCTCCACCGGTGCACCAAACTTTTGAAAATAGTGGATTTACTATTTGTTCATTTGTGCCTCGTTTGTATGATTATCATCCCAACGCAGTTCCTGCTCCTTATAATCATAGTAATATAGATTCGGACGAAGTATTATATTATGTTGACGGAGACTTTATGAGCAGAAAAAATATTGTAGAAGGTCAAATAACGCTACATCCGTCCGGTATCCCTCATGGTCCACACCCTGGGACCATGGAAATGAGTATAGGAAAAAAAGAAACCTTCGAACTCGCCGTGATGGTAGATACCTTTAAACCTCTTATGCTTACAGAAGACGCAATGAAAATTAATGACAATTCTTATTTCCAATCTTGGTTGGAAGAGTAATAAAGTAGTATTATAAATCAAGGAAAATGGCAGAATTAAGAAGCTTAAAAGAGTTAGAAAGTTCTAAATATGAGCTTAAAAAAGTATTTTCTGATGCTGAAGATTTTCTACCCTTGTTAGGTACAGATTATATTGAATTGTATGTAGGTAATGCTAAACAAAGTGCCCATTATTTCAAAACAGCATTTGGATTTCAATCCCATGCTTATGCGGGACTGGAAACAGGAGTAAAAGACAGGGTCTCTTATGTCTTAAAACAGGAGAAAGTAACACTTGTATTAACCTCTCCATTACAAAAAGATGGTCCCATCAATACGCATATAAATATCCATGGAGATGGTGTGAAGGTAATTGCCCTTTGGGTTGATAATGCTACCAAATCTTATGAAGAAACTACCAAAAGGGGTGCTGAAGCATTTATGGAGCCCACTGTTGAAGAGGATGAATACGGGAAGATAGTAAGGTCAGGAATAAGAACCTATGGAGATGTTGTTCATATTTTTATTGAGCGTAAAAATTACAAAGGCCCATTTTTGCCTGGATTTAAAAAATGGACATCGCATTATAGTCCAGATCCCGTGGGTATAAAATTCATTGATCATATTGTGGGTAATGTAGGATGGGGAGAGATGAATAAGTGGTGTAAATTTTATGCTGAAACAATGGGTTTCGCCCAAATTATTTCATTTACAGACAATGATATTTCTACGACCTACACCGCCCTTATGAGTAAGGTGATGAGCAATGGTAATGGAAGAGTAAAGTTTCCTATCAACGAACCAGCTGAGGGCATGAAAAAATCTCAAATTGAAGAATATCTTGATTTTTATGGTGGTCCTGGTGTACAACATATTGCAGTAGCAACGGATAATATTATTAGCACTGTTTCTGCATTAAAACAACGAGGGGTTGAGTTTCTTTATGTCCCAGAAACCTATTATGATGACATATTAGAAAGGGTAGGGGAAATTGAAGAGGATGTTGAGACGCTCAAACAACATGGTATCCTTATAGACCGTGATGAGGAAGGATATCTACTGCAACTATTCACTAAACCAATTGTTGATCGACCTACACTTTTCATTGAAATTATTCAGAGAAAAGGAGCAAAATCTTTTGGGGTAGGAAATTTTAAGTCATTATTTGAAGCCATAGAGAGAGAACAAGAAAGCAGAGGTACTTTAAACTCAGTTTCATTATGAGTTCAAAAGTGCCGGCTGATTTTCAATGGAATGAGATAACAAGAAAGCTACCTCTTCACCTTCATGAATTTATTGTTAAACAGCCTTATCAAGAATATACTACACAAGATCATGCTGTATGGAGGTATGTGATGCGATTAAATTTGAGTTACTTAAAAAAAGTAGCTCATTCTTACTATTTAAATGGAATTGAAAGTACCGGAATTACAATAGATTCAATTCCAGAGATGGAAGGAATGAATAGAATTCTCAAGGACATTGGATGGGCGGCAGTTTCTGTTAATGGATTTATACCCCCGAATGCATTTATGGAATTTCAGGCATATAATGTATTAGTAATTGCCTCTGATATTCGAAGTATAGAGCATATTTCTTATACCCCTGCTCCAGATATCATCCATGAGGCTGCGGGCCACGCTCCTTTTATTGGCAATCCTGAATATGCGGAGTATTTACGTAGGTTTGGTGAAATTGGAAGTAGAGCCATTTCATCACCTAAAGACGAGGATTTATATGAGGCAGTAAGGAAGGTTTCCATATTAAAGGAAGACCCAGAGGCAGATCAGAAAAGTATTGAAAATGCCTTACTAGAACTTCAAAAACTACAGAAAAATATAGGGGAACTGTCAGAAATGGCTCAGCTTAGAAACCTTCATTGGTGGACAGTCGAATATGGATTAATTGGCAGCTTAGATAAACCAAAAATATTTGGTGCAGGATTACTTTCCTCTATAGAAGAAAGTAAATTATGTCTATTGGATAAAATAGAAAAAAGAGATTATTCAATAGAGGCTGCACAAGTTAATTTTGACATAACGCAGACCCAGCCACAGCTTTTTGTAACACCAGATTTTGCTCATCTAAGTTATGTATTAGAAAAGTTTGCAGACAAAATGGCTTTGAGAACTGGAGGTCTCAAAGGAATAGAAAAATTAATTGAATCGGAAAATATCGGGACTGTTGAACTAAGCACAGGAATACAAATTTCTGGTGTATTTTCAAAGGTCATAGCTCATGATAATAAGGCTATATATATTCAGACAAAAGGACAAACAGCCTTAGCATCTAGAGAAAAAGAGTTAAATGGTCATGGAATTCTACAACATCCTTCCGGATTTGGAAGCCCAATTGGAAAACTAGAAAACACCAATTTAGCTATTGAAGACATGTCACCTAAGGACCTTGAGATCTATGGTATTTGTGAGGGAAAACAAGTGCAATTAAATTTTGAAGGAGGTATAGAAGTAAGTGGTGAAATTATTACAGGAAAAAGAGATGTGAGAGGAAAAATAATTCTTATATCTTTTAAAAACTGTACGGTCACCTTTGGAGATATGATCTTATTTGAACCAGAATGGGGAGTTTACGATATGGCAGTTGGAAAAAAGGTTATATCTGCTTTTGCAGGGCCAGCCTGTCCAAATTCTTTTAGAAATTTATATAAAGTTTCAAAAACTAAAAGTCGCAAACCATCACCAAATAATCTCCAAAAAAAGCTACACACGTTATATGAGAATATAAGGTTTATGAGAGAAAATTCTAGATTGGAGGAGCCTTCTCTTTTAAACATACTAAATGAGTTAAAGGAAAATCACGCTAAGGATTGGCTTTTATGCCTCGAAATGTATGAATTAGTTTATGGAAAAGGTCTTGAAATAGAAAAAGACGTACTAGAGCATTTAAATAAGTTAAAATCAATAAGTACGATGAATAAATTAATT
>JALRJJ010000115.1 GCA_023255095.1 bacterium | reverse complement strand
TTATTATATCTTGTTAGAAGATTTGAAATTCGTGCATATGCATATTGAAGATAGTATGCTGGATTTTTTTCTGACTCATCTTTTGCTAAATCTAAATCAAAATCTAAGTGAGAATTAGCCCCACGCATTATAAAAAAATATCGAATAATGTCCGGACTTAAATCGTCAACCAACTCATCAAGCGTAACAAAGTTTGCTTTTCGAGTAGACATTTTTACTATTTCTCCTGCTTTTTTAAGCGTAACAAACTGATGAATTATCACTTTTATATGTTCGGTTTTTTTGTTTAAACATTGGAGGCCAAGCAATACATCTGGATATGTATCAATGTGATCCGCCCCAAAAACATCTACTATTAAATCGAAACCACGGTCTACTTTATCAGCGTGATAAGCTATGTCTGGCAAGCGATAAGTAGGTTCCCCGGTACTTTTTACTAACACTTTATCTTCGTCTTTTCCATAATCAGATGTTTTAAACCAGACAGCCCCATCTTTAACATATGACAGGTTGTTATCTTTAAAAAAATTCAAAATATTATCAATGGAACCATTGCGATAGAATTGACCCTCTTTTGTGAAAACATCAAATTTGATACCAATGCGATTGAGCGTGTTTTGAATATCTGTAAAAATTTCTTTTTCTGTAAAATCTCGAAATATTTTATCGTCCGATTTTAAGCCAGAACCCTTAAGATCAAGAATTTTCTGAGCAATTTCCTCTATATACAACCCAACATATCCGTTTTCAGGGAAGGGAACCTTGACTCCACAAAGAGCGGCATATTTAGCGTAACAAGATTCTGCCAAAACACGCATTTGTTTTCCAGCATCATTATAGTAGTACTCTCTTGTAACAGTATACCCGTCCCACGTTAAAATATTTGCAATGATATCCCCTAATATTGCCTGTCTTCCATGGCCCACGGTCAATGGTCCAGTTGGATTTGAGCTAACAAATTCAACATTGGCTTTTTTGCGTTGAGTTCTTTTTTTGCCAAAATTTTCATCTTCTTGAAGAATTTTTTTTAAAACGGTATAGTAATATTTATTCGAGATATGAAAATTTATGAATCCAGGAGCCGAAGCGCTTAACGTAAAAATTTCAGAAACAGCTTCATTTTCTTTTACAATATTTTGAGCAATTTCAATAGGCGATTTTTTAAGACGTTTTGCCAGTTTAAGCGCTAGGTTTGAAGAAAATTCACCAAATTCTTTGTTGGAATTTGAGCTTATAGACCAGTCTTCAAAATCAATTTTTTTTTCAATTAAATAATTTCTAATAAATGTATTAATGTGGTTTTGTATCATTTTATTTTACCGCCTTGGCATCAAACCAAATTCTTTCAAGATCGTAGTAAGAGCGTGTTTCATCTAAAAATAAATGGACCACAACATCAATATAATCTAGTATAATCCAATTGGCATTTTCATACCCCTCTTTCCTAAAGGGGGCTTCTTTAATTTTTTCACTAATATTATCTGCTATCGCTTTTAGTTGAATAGGGTTAGAGGCTGAGCAAATAATAAAATAATCAGCAATCGATGTAATATTAGAAACATCTAACATTTTTATATTTTCAGCTTTTTTTTCTTGGGCTAAAGAACATATTTCTTTTAGTAGTAATTTTGGTTTTGACATTAATAGAAATTAAGAAAATCTTGGTAGTCTTTACCAACGATTATAATAATTGTTTCATCTTTGAGTGGGAATGTAGAGGGGTAGATATGTTCACTATCTACTCTTTCAGAAATAAGAGTAATAAAATTTTGTATATCTGGATCTGAAGCAGAGCTATATATTACCTGAGTTTTTTGATAGTCAAAATTATCAGCATTTTCGGTTTTAATCACTTTGGCACCGTATTTCTTTTGGATTTCACTGGATATAAGATTTGCTACTCCCGGAACACCGCACCCATTTAAAACCGAAACGACTATCTCTTGAGGTTGATACGCTTTCTCCCTTTTTGGTAAAGAAATTTTTTCAGTTTTTTGCTCAGAGCCGTTAAAAAAATTATGGCTAACTAAAGAAAAAACTAAAATAGCATTTAAAAAAACCAGTAAAACGATTAATAAATTAAGTTTTTTAAGCATTTATATCTTTCATTTCTTCAAGCTGATTGAGAGTATTAATTCCGAGAATTTCTTTATAATTATCAGCTTTTAGAACACCAATCTTTAAAATTTTATTACATATTTTAACAATGTCTGTTAGATAGTATTCGCTTGCGCTGTTGTTGTTTTCGAGACTGCTTAAGTGATTAAATATCTCTGGAGACTCAAGCAAACATATCCCACTATTTATTTCGTTAATTTTTAATTCTTCTCGTGAACAATCTTTGTGCTCAACAATTTGTGATAATCCACTGACGCCTTTTCTTATAATTCTACCATATCCTGTTGAGTCTACAGCGTCTGCGCTTAAAAAAGTTATATCGTTTTGTTCTTTTAGGTGGTGCTCATAAAGGTTTTTAAGAGTTTTTAGGGTAATTTTTGGGACGTCTCCATAAAGAACTAAAATAGAAGAGTTATTATTTAACAATAAATCCTTGCAACATTGAAGAGCGTGACCAGTTCCGAGCTGCGGCTCTTGTATTGCGTATTTAATCCCCCTATTTCTTGTGTGTTTAATTACTTGCTCTTTTTTAAAGCCAACCACTAAAATAATTTGTTGGGGTGACAATAATTTTGCGGTATCAATAACATAATCAATCAGAGGTTTTTCGTTAAGTAAATTAAGAACTTTCGGAATGTCGGTCTTCATACGCGAGCCTTTTCCTGCACCAAGTATTACAATATCAAGAGATTTTTTCATCTAAGGCTCAAATTTAATGATGGAACCGATCTTTTATCAATAATACCTCCACCTAAGCAAAAACCCTCATCATTATAGAAAACAATAGATTGTCCAGGCGTTATTGCTCTACAAGGCTTTTCAAATTTTACAATTAATAAGTTTTTTCTTGATAAAAGCTTGCAAGGTATAGATTTTTCTCGATACCTGACTTTAGCGTAAAGAATAGACCCACTTTTAGGCTCAGTGTTGATCCAATTTAATGATTTGACCGAAGCCTCGTCACTCAGAAGAAACTTGTTATCTTTTCCTTGTGCGACAATAATTTCATTATCATTAATATTTTTATGAACAACATACCATGGCTTATCAGCGCCACCTTTTCTCGCCCCTATTTTTAAACCTTTTCTTTGCCCAATTGTAAAAAAAATATGCCCATTATGAGACCCAATTATTTCTCCATCAGTTGTAACGATATTTCCCTTAGTTGAATGAATAAACTGACCAACAAAATCATTATACTTTCTTTCCCCAATAAAACATATTCCAGTACTGTCTTTTTTTCTGCTATTAATAAGCCCATTTTGTTCTGCAATTTTTCTAACTTCTTTTTTGTTATATTTATCGAGTGGAAAAATAACTTTTTTGAGGTCAGATTGAGATATTTGATAAAGAAAATATGTTTGATCTTTCTGCCTGTCTTTTGGAATAGCAAGCTGATAAACACCATCACTATTTTTAATTTTTTGAGCATAGTGACCCGTAGCAATAAATTGTGCACCGACTTTATCTGCATGTTGCTTTAGCACATCAAATTTAATTTCACGATTACATAAAACATCAGGGTTTGGAGTGAAGCCTCTTTTATGGTCCTCTAGAAATTGAGTAAATACACGATTTTTATACTTTTGAATGTAGTCTATTTTCTTAAGCGGTATATTTAATTGGTTCGCAACCGATAATGCATCAACAAAATCATCTTCTGCTGAGCAAATAGCATCACTATCATCCCAATTTTGCATAAAAACACCATGAACTTCATAATTTTTTTTTTGTAGCAATATAGCAGCTGCTGAGCTATCTACTCCTCCACTCATTCCCAAGACAACTTTTATTTTTTTCATTTTTATCTTTTGAATCTTAATCATATTTTTATACACATCAAACTGATGTAATTTTTAATGAAAATAAACCGAACCAAAAATCTTATTTCTGGATCAATTAGCATTGATCAAATAATTAATATTTATGGTACCTATAACGATGTTCTTGGGGGCTCTGCGCCCTATGCGCTTTATGCAACTAAGCAAAAATCGTCTAGTATTGTTGGAGTAATAGGAACCGATTTTGCTGACCACCACTTCCAAGACCTTAAAAATCAATCTCAAAATATGGACAATGTTTCGGTTTTTGAGGGAACAACCTTTTGCTGGGGAGGAAAGTACGCAAGCGATTTTTCTTACAGGGTAACTAATTATGTAAGGCCTGGAATTAGTGATGACCATTTTCCAAAAGTATGTGAATCAGATCTATCTCCTGAATTTTTGTTGCTCGGTAACTGTAGTCCACACCTGCAATTAGATTTGTTAAACCAAATAAAGTCAGAGCCGTTCATTATACTAGACACCTTTAAGCTATATATTGAGACCACAAACAAAGACCTCAAAAAAGTAATTCCTCACGCAGATATTTTAAGCATCAACCTAAACGAGGCGAGAGCTTTGTCAGGCATCAACAAAGGAAGTGTTCAGGAAATGGGAAAGATTATTCTAGACTTAGGTTGTAAATCTTTAATTATAAAGCAGGCTGAAAATGGAGCTTTCTATATTTCAGAAAAAGAGTCATTTTCTATCCCCTCTTATCCCGTAAAGAAACTTATAGACCCAACCGGGGCAGGAGATTCATTTGCTGGGGGCATGCTGGATGCCCTTTCTCAGGGCAAACCATTAATTGAATCAATGTGTTGGGGGTCTACAATAGCGTCTTTTTGTATTGAAAGCGTTGGAATTGAAGGCCTTAAAAATCTGGAAGAAGAAAAAATTCAGGAAAGAATGCTTTTCTTTGAAGGCCTATTGTCTTGATAAATCATATTAATAGAACTAACTTGACACAAACAATGGAGATATCTATGAAATTTTTTAAACCAATATTTTTTTTAACACTTTTAATTGCTGTTGTTTTGGCTGGACCAGATCTTGAATCAGCTAAAATACGCATTAAAGATAAAGATTGGAAAGAAGCAGAAAGATACCTTTTACTTGCAATTAATCACCCCAAAGATAAATGGGAGGCAGCCTTTCATTTGGGTGATAAAATCTATGTGAGAACTGAAGAATGGGTGAAAGTGAGAGAATATATGAATATAGCTCTTACGGCAGATTCGAACCTTAAGATTAGACCAACAGCCAACGATAGAAAAGTTTCCATTGAGCAGGCTGTTAATGCTTCATTAGCCAAAAGCTATAATTTGATTTACTATAAGGCAACTGGATATTTAAAACTCTTGTCTGCTGCCCAATCTGAAGAACAAAAAAATATGTTTTTAGATCAAGCAATTGCTACATCAAAACAAGCTGTAGATCTTGATCCTAACCAACCTGGAGCCTACGCTTTACTTGCTTTGTATGCTTCAGTGCAAGGACAAAAAGAAGAGGCAAAAAAGTATATAGACCTATCGCTTGGACTTCCTGATTTAACTGAGGAAACTTTGTTAGCTTTGTTAGTTAGCGCTGGTCAATCAATGGTAAGATTGTCAGAATTTGATATTGCCTTAGATTATTATAGCAGAGCTCTTAAAATTGATGCTAACGAACCAAGCGTTTTGAAAAATGTTGGAGCGCTCTATTTGGCCAAAGAAGACTTTAACAGCGCACTAAGCAATCTGAACCTAGCCATCGAAGTAACTGAAGACGATAAAGAACTTGTAGACCTGTATTTTAATCGTGGATTAGTGTATTTAAAAATGGAAAAATTTGATGAGGCTGAATATAATTTTGAAGAAGCCTATTATTTAGCTCCACAGGATGAAGAAGCCTTGCTTGGTTTGGCGAGAGCGCTTGAGGAAGCCGAAAGATGGAGAAAGTCTAGAAATTATTATATGGAGCTTATTGATAAAGATCCGAATAATTCTGCTTATTACTATGGAGTTTATAGAACTTATTTTGGTGAGGGCAGATTAGCGGATGCTCAGGAATATCTTAATAAAGCAAACGCGCTAAGATAATAACTGAAAATTAATATAAAGAATTTCCTGAATTCGCTTCATAAAAAAGCTTTACTGATTCTAATATAATATATCCTAGGGCTCTGTAGCTATTTGCGCTATCTCTATGACCGACAAAGGGAGAAGAAATTTCTATTGAATTAATTTTCCCCCCATTTTGACTACCATACCTATCGACAATATATCCCCCTGAGTTGTAAGGATTGTCTCCAGGACTCGGAGTACTTTCATTGGGAACCACATCAAAAGAATATGTTACATAATCACTGGTATAGGTGGTATCTTTTAGTTTATTTCCTATACTGGTAACGCCCCTAATGATATCAGAAAATGAATTAGAACTATAAGAAGAAATTTGTGCAATACTTGAAACAGAGCTAAGGCTGTTTAGTTCGCTATCAGAAAGACTTAATTGAGAACCTGACAATAAAAACCCCAACTCAATTCTTTGTATATCATGATTGTGACCAATTAAATTTATTAATACAGCCGAATCATATTGCTGTTCAATAGAGTCAACAGCTGTTTGAATAAACTTGTGGAAGGTTGTATATGCTTGAGTGGCATAAGAATTTCCTTGGGCTCCTTCAGTTAAACTTAAATCTGGGTCCATTTTAGATCGATGTAAATTATTCACTATCATATGAGGAAATTTTCCACCTGAAAATCCATTTAAAAAATATGCAAGTTGTTCAGCCGCTTTTCTCGTATTAGTAGCTCGATCTATATTTCCTGTTCTGTCAGGTATTGTTGTTGGCTCTGTTGAACCGTCATGGGGAACTATAATAATAAATGGCGTGTTGCCAAACCTAAACTCAACATTATTTTGAGTATCAGAATAGATTTCTCCAGCAGTATATTTTACAGTGGGGCTGGTTGTTTCTGGTTGTGTAATTCGATTGCTTTCACTGCAACCAAGAAAGAAAAAAATTAAAGAAAAATAGAGTTTAATAGGTAGAACCTTCATTTCCGTTGTGCCTTCCGCGCTTATCTGCTCCAGCAATAAAACGCCCATTTAATTTTTGTACACCATGAACTCTTGCAAGCCCATAGAATCCTTTTTCAGCCTCTCCTTCGTGATTAAAAATATGACCCATAGATTCAAGCTCCTTAATAGTGTCACTAGACAGAGCCATATTTTCATAACGGAGTATATCGGGAAGCCACTGAGAGTGAATTCTTGGATGGTCTATTGCTTCATCAATTGTAAGACCATGATCTATAACGCTAGAAATCACTTGAAGCACCGCCGTAATTATTCTTGATCCACCAGCTGCCCCTAAACTTAAAATAGCATTTGAATCAGGGTCTAAAACAATGGTGGGCGTCATTGAGCTCAAAGGTCTTTTGTGGGGTTCTATTGCATTGGCGCCATTATCACCAACTAAACCAAAAGCATTGGGGACTCTGGGGATACCCGGTTTAGCTGTAAAATCATCCATTTCATTGTTTAATAAGAAACCTGCTCCGTCAACAATTTTTCTATTACCATAACTAAAGTTGATGGTTGTAGTGATCGCTACTGTATTTCCCCAACGATCTATAGCAGAATAGTGAGTTGTTTCCATGCTTTCATAAGTTGATGTTCCAGCCGCAATATCATCGCTTTTATTTGCTTTTCCGCTTTTAATTAGTTTCGTTCTATCCAATGCGTACTGTTTTGAGGTGAGCATTTCTAGGGGATTATTCCAAAAGTCAGGGTCTCCTAGGTGCATAGCGCGATCTGCATATGCCAATCTTTCAACTTCAGTAAATAAGTGGGCATAGTTCGCAGAGTTTCTGTTAATTGAAGATATATCATAATTTTCAAGCATGTTGAGCATTTGAATAAGCAAGGCCCCACCTGAGCTTGGAGGTGACATAGAAATAATTTTAAAACCTCTATAATTACCAATAACCGGCTCACGATAAACTGCTTTATAATTTTCAAGATCTTCCTTTGAAACTAATCCACCATTTTTGATCATCTCCAATTCGATTAAATCAGCGATTTCACCTTTATAAAACCCATCTTTTCCTTTTTTGGAAATAAGAGATAAGGTTTTGGCTAAATCTTTTTGAATTAAAATATCTCCAGGTTTCCATTCATCAAAATTTTTCATACGAGATTGAAACTCTTTTGAATCAAGTTCACCGTTTAAAAATTGACTATGGACAAGCTCGATTTGTGGGTTTTCATTCTTGACAAAGACCTTTGCAGAACCTTCATCTTCAATAAAGCCATCTTTATTATAATCTAGTCCCCAAGCAGTAAACTCACTAATTGGAAAGCCGGTAGATGCATATTTTATAGCAGGCTCAATAAGTTCTTCCAGAGTAAACTTTCCAGAACCATAATCTTGATAAATTTGAATTAAACCCGCAACAGTTCCAGGAACCCCGCTTGATAAATGTGATTTTTGTGCCTTGTTTTTATCGTATTCATTTTCTGTTAGAAACATAGTTTCATAGGCAGCGCTCGGGGCTTTTTCTCGAAAGTCTAAACTGATTTCGTCGCCTTCAGAGGTATGGCCTACCATAAAACCACCTCCGCCCAAATTGCCGTTAGCTGGAGAAGTAACGGCCAAAGCAAAACCCGTTGCTACTATTGCATCAAAAGCATTCCCTCCCTTTTTAAGAAAAGCAATTCCTACATCTGAAGCTAGCTTCGAGGTTGATGAAACAGCGCCAGAATTTGATTTTATACTATGAGACGATGAACAGGCGAATAGGAATATCACGGCAGAAATAGAAAATAATTTTTTCATAGTTATTGAAGATAATAAAAAGCCCCTAAAAAGAATAGGGGCTTTTTATATTTTATGTAATTTCTTTGATTAGAAAGAAATATCTAAACGTGAGTATAGATATCTTCCAAAGAAACCAAAAGGACTATATCCTGAATGCTGGAAAATTCCATTAAAGCTTTGGCTTTTATTGGTTTTGTCCGGATATACGTCAAATAAATTATTCGCTCCAAGAGCCAATCTTGCCTGGCTACTTACTTGGAATGAATACTCCATATCTGTTGTCCATTTTGCACTTAGAATTTGTTTGCTGTCAGGAATAGTTACTTCACCCCAACGATTCATTTTGACCATCAAAGTTGAAGATGGTTTTTGAACAGTTGCAGATAACTGAACGTTATCTCTTGGTGCAGAACTTTCAAAACGTGTGATATTAGTACTTCCTAGCAAGCTTTGGCTTGTGTAAGCAGAAAGGGCAGCAGGGGTAGTTAAGTCATCCTTATTTGTTACCTCTGTATCATTAAAGTTTAATGCCGCTTTCAATAACAAGCTTCCACCTTTTGCTAAATCTTGCTTCATGGTAGCAACAACATCTAATCCATTAGTTTCAGTGTTAATACCATTAAAGAAGTATCTTCCTCCAGATGCTGGAATACCTCTTTCATTGAAGAAAGCTACCATTCCGGAGCCGGTAAAGTTTTCACTCACACTGATTCGATCTTCTACGATAATGTTATATGCATCAATAGCAAGGCTAAATACATCGTCATTGTAGGTAAAACCCATAGATCTGTTAATGGAAGTTTCTGGCTCTAGATCTACAGCTCCTAAAGCACGAGCAGCTTCTGTATCAACAGGGAAGGTTCCAATTTCATATGGTATCCCATTAATAAAGTTAGTTGCAATAGATGAGAAATAAGCTTCTTGGAGAGCTGGAGCTCTAAACCCAGTACTATATGAAGCTCTAGCTGCTAAACCATCCTGAAGTTCATATCTCATAGCAACTTTACCGTTAGTTGTTGAGCCAAAATCACTATAAGTTTCAGTTCTAAGAGCAACGCTCATCAAAAGATTTTCTCTTACATCTGCTTCAGCATCAACATAAAAACTGTAAGCTTCTCTATCACGATCGGTTTCATTATTTGGTGCAAGACCAGGAAGACATTGACAACCTACTGCAGCAGAAGCACCAGCGTTTGGACCATCTAATACGTCATATCCAAAGTCAGCATAACCAGCCTCTTCTCCAGCCTCAATAGTGTAATTTTCCATTCTTGCTTCAACACCCATTGCAAGATTAATAGGTCCATCAATATTGAATGGCTCTGGCCAGTCACTACCGTCTAACTGTGTAGTGATATCTAAATTAAAGGTAGTTTGGCTATAGCCCAGGGTTCCTAAATCAAACTCTGATTGTTGATATTCAGAAACACCAGCAGTAGCATTATGACTGTTTTCCATTCCCCACGCAAAATCATTGCTACCAGTAGTTACACTGATATCATAGGCATAGTCGCCATTTAATCCTTTTAGACCAATGGCCATAGATTTGTCAGACAGAGTAGGACTGATTAGAGGCAGGAATCCATCTGGATACCAAGCTCGTAGAGTACGATTATCATTAGCTCTACGATAATAACATCCACTTTGTCCGTCACGGGTGTTGTAACCACCAAACGTGTAAAGTGTTCCTCTCTCAAGAGGGAAACTACCATTCCACATTAAGCTAACTTGTTCAAATTCTCCCGCACCGATACGATGATTTTCTCTGTCAAAAGCAGCTTCTTTTGCAGCATATTCTGCTCCAGAAAAATATTGTTGTCGTGGGTCTAGACCTGTACGATTAGTGCGTCCACCATCACGAATTTGACCGCTTAAATAGAGATTTCCACCCATAAGATTTAGGCCTGAACCCCCGTGTAAAATTAAATTTTTACCATCATTTTTGAGTACAGTTTCAACGCCTGAACGAGCCCATCCTCTTCCAGGGGTGAAAGGTAAATATCCATTACCTTCATGTTCAGAATCTAGGTCCCAACCAAAGGAAGAGGCACCTTGTCCAGGAAGCATCCCTTCTCCAGCATTATAGCCTCTTTCAAAATAAGAAAGATGCTGGCCATAAGTTACGCTTAAATCTGTACCACCAGATTCTTTTAAAATAATATTAATTACACCAGCAACTGCATCAGAACCATATAACGCAGAAGCACCATCTCTAAGTACTTCAATTTTTTCAATTGCACTTGCAGGTATTGCATTTAAGTCAACCTGAGTTGATCCACGTCCAACTGAACCATTAACATGAACCAAAGCTCCCTGGTGACGTCTTTTTCCGTTAACCAAAACAAGCGTTTGGTTGGGGGACATGCCACGAAGAGTAGCGGGCCTCATATGGTCAGAACCATCTGTAATATATCCTCTTGGAGCATTATATGATGGGACCAGAGACTGAAGCAGTTCATTGGTTTCAGTAAAACCAGCCGCACGAATTTCAAGCTCTGTAATAACCTCAACAGGAACCGCCTGTTCATTAATGTTTCTAGCAAATCTAGAACCTAGAACAGAAACAGAATTACCTGATAAAGCGCTTGAAGAGAGGGCAAAGTTTGCTGTAGTTGATCCTCCACCAATAGTCACGGAAGAGCTCACTGATTCATATCCAATATAGGATACCTTAACAGTATAAGACCCGTCCTTAAGATTATCAATAGAGTAAGAACCATCCTCATTAGTTGCAGCACCGGTTGATGAACCTTGAATTGAAACGTTCGCACCATAAAGCGCATTACCGGATCCGTCAGTAACAGTTCCAGATAATGATCCTTGAGCAAACATCAATCCAGTCATTAAAACCAATGCTAACATTGAATATAGCTTTCTCATTTTATTTCCTTGTATTAATTAGTATGTACATATTAATTATTTATGTTAAAAATTAGCTAAAAATTTAACAATTTTTTTAACTTAGTTCTAAAGGGTGTTGAATGTCAATAGTTTAAGATTGGTACTAATTTTTTTGTTAAAAACTCTATCTTCGACTTCTAAGCTTCATTAGAAGATTTAAAATTTCTATATATAGCCAAATTAAGGTAACCATTAAGCCAAAAGTTGCATACCATTCCATATATTTCGGAGCACCATTTTCTGCGCCATGTTCAATAAAATCAAAATCGAGCACAAGGTTCATTGATGCTATTCCAATAACAAAGACAGAGAAAAGTATTCCAGTTAGACCGTTTCCAAATAGAGAACCAAAAAGCTCAACCCCAAATAGCCCCAAAATCATATTAAAAATATATATAAAGAAAACACCAAGAGTAGCTGAAAAAACACCCAATCTAAAATTTTCAGTTGCAGCAATCAGTCTAGACTTATATAAAAACAATAAAGCGGCTAAAATTCCAAAGGTAATAGCTATCGCTTGGTTTGCAATTCCAGGAAAAATGCTGTTCGCCATCGCTGAAATACCTCCCAACACAACACCTTCTGCTAAGCAATAAATTGGAACGGTGATAGGAGCAGCTTTTTTATTAAAAATGGTAATTAATAATAGAATAAATGTTAAAATTGTAATAGGCCAAAACAACGATAAAGCTATTTCAGGGTTATTCCATGAAAATATTGCTGTAGTCATCAACAAAATTAACCCTAACGCAGTTTTGTTTACTGTTCCATCAATCGTCATCGATGCTTCTCCTGCCATTCTTTGAACGCGAAAGGTGTTTTTGTTTAGTGCGGGGTTAGCAGATCTCATGTATTCTCCTTTAATTTTTTTTGTCGTTAATAAATTCAGAAATTTTATTTATTTCAACTCGATGCTGTTGCATCGTGTCTCTTTCTCTAATTGTGACAGAATTATTTTCAAGTGTTTCATGGTCAACTGTAATTCCAAACGGAGTTCCAGCTTCATCTTGACGATAATATCTTTTTCCAATTGAGCCCTGCTCATCATAAATACATCTATATTCTTTAGATAGTTTATTAAAAACTTCGTTAGACTTTTCTGGTAAGCCATCTTTTTTTAATAGTGGACATATTACGAGCTTGTTGGGCGCCAAATCAAATGGTAGCTTTAAAACTGTTCGATTATTATTTGTGTCTTCATGGTAAAATTCACACAGTACCATTAAAAACAGCCTGTTAAGACCCGTAGAGGTTTCAATGATATATGGATGATATTTTTCATTTTCAATGGGGTCAAAGTAGGTCAAATTTTTTCCAGAATGTTTTTCATGTTGCTTTAAGTCAAAATCTGTTCGATTATGAATACCTTCAATCTCTCCCCAGCCAAATGGAAAGTTATACTCAATATCAAAAGCTGCTTTTGCATAATGGGCTAAATTATCTTCTGAGTGTTCATGAAACCTCAAGTTTTTATCGTCAATCCCTAGTTTTGTACTAAAAAAATCCATCCTTTCTTTTTTCCAAAATTTCATTGCTTCATTATCTTCAGAGGGTTTGACAAAATACTGCATTTCCATTTGTTCAAATTCTCTCGTTCTAAAAATAAAGTTTCTCGCAATAATTTCATTTCTAAAAGCCTTGCCAATTTGAGCTATACCAAACGGAACTTTTAGTCGCATCGAATTTTGAACTAGTAAATAGTTTATATATATACCTTGAGCGGTTTCTGGCCTTAAAAAAATACTTTTTCCTGTTTTTTCTGATGGACCAGCGTTTGTTTGAAACATTAGATTGAATTGAGTTACTTCAGTCCAGTTTCCTACGTTTCCAGAAAAAGGATCAATGACCCCAGCTTCTGATAAAGCCGACTTCCATTCATTGGAATTTTTTAGAAGAAATTGACTAATGTTATCTATTGTCTCGTTATCATTATTATTTTTGATAGATAAAATCTCGCACAAACTATCAATCACTTTTGTTTTCTGTTGAGCAAGAAGATCGTCAACCCTGTAACGCTTTTTACTATCTTTGTTATCAGTAAGCGGGTCATTGAAATTTGCAATATGACCACTCGCCTCCCAAACATCAGGATGAACCATAATAGAGCTATCTAGTCCAACAATGTTCGAATATAGGCGAGTCATTGAATTCCACCATATCTCAGAAATCGATTTTTTAAGTTCAACCCCCAAGGGTCCATAATCATAAGAAGCCTTTAAGCCCCCGTATATTTCTGAATTGGGGAAAACAAAACCTTTGCGCTTGCAAAGGGCGACTATTTTATCTAAGTGTTTTGTGCTCATTTTATTTAACTACATAGAGTTTAAGAAAAAAAATATTTATAGAGGAAAAATATTCCCAAAAAACCAAAAAATAGAGGCGCTAGCCACAACATATTGTCGAAACCTTTTTTGGGAGGATTAGATAAGATGTTTTTTCCATACTTTTCTACAAAAAAATCTTTTATTTCTTGGTTGCTTTTCCCTTCGACAACCATTTTTTTTATTTCTTCTTTCATTTCAAGAGCTGGTCCTGCTTGTGACTGTTCAAGAGTTAGTCCTTCACATACTGGGCACATTAATTCTCTATTGAGAGTGTATAGTCTAGATTCAACTGACGATTGATTTCCCAAAAGAAAAAATAAAAATAGAAAATAAGACACTTTTAAAATATTATTCATCAAAGAGCGCAATGCCTTCCTCCAAAGAAAGAGATTCAATATCTTTTCCTTTTAAAGAAATATTTCTTTTTCCATCTGTAATATATGGTCCATATCGACCGGATTTAATTATTAATTCTTTACCAGAGTCGGGATGTTTTCCTAGAGAAGTAGGCTCATATGTTTTGTTGCCTTCGCTAATCAACCTTATGGCTTCAGAGAGACTGATTGATAAAGGATCCTGAGCATTTTTAATTGATATATTTTTTTTACCATATTTTAAATACGGTCCATATGGACCAAAATATAACATAATATTTTCCTTCGATTCTGGATGCACCCCAAGAAGCTTTGGAAGATCTATCAAGTCTTTTGCAAGCTCTTCAGTCATTAAAATATCTCTGTACATTTTTGGTATTGATTGTCTTTTTTTCTCATTGTCTGTTTCTAGGTAAGGACCATATTTACCAGATTTTAGTAGAATTTTTTCTCCACCATCTGTAGTACCAACAACGTTGTCTTCAATGGACATATTTTTTATTTTATGAATTTCCTCTTCAGATAAATCTCCAAACATTAATTCGTTTGGAATAGTAATATTGCCTTCAGCTTCTTCGATATAAGGTCCATATTTACCGATTCTGACCAAATGACCAGAACTTGAGTCAATAGAACATGCCTTTACAATATCTATTTCACGATCTAGCAAATTTGAAACACCACTAAATTCTTTATTTCCAAAATAAAAACTTTTTAAAACATCTAAGTATGTGTCTTCAGTCCGAGAAATAGAATCAAGTCTTTCTTCCATCCCAGCAGTAAAAGCCTCATTAAATAAGTCTGAGTAATGATTGTCGAGCAGTTGACTAACTGCAATACCTAGGTATGTGGGAATAATGGCTTTATTTTTATTTATTGCATAATCTCTATTATATAATTTATCAATAATAGAAGATAAAATAGGAATCATCGGGAAAACGCACGGTGTTAGAGAAAGCAAAAGTCCAAACCCAAAAAAACTAAGAAGCACTAAGGCTATATTTTCGTTCATTAAACGCGCAGCAATACCATCTTGCTCCGATAAAGGTGCTCCATTTTGTACGCTTCCACCTTTTAACTTATAGGTAAACTCTTTACTTTCAGGCTGATAGCAAATACCCAATTCTGAACAACCTTGATACGAGAATTTGAGGGTAAAACTACCTTTTTTGACTTCATTTTCTAAAAGACTCTGTGGTACAAAAAGCTCAAAAGATTTACGTTGTGTCATTGTATCGTGGAAATATTCGGCTTTTGGTTTTTCTACCATTGCGGAAATATCAATCGCTTTTGGTTTTACAAGTTCCAAAGTAATTTTGTCATCATACAAGTAGATACCTTCGCCTAACACAACGCTGATAATCACACCTTGCACATTATGTATTGCGGTGACTTTAAAAGCCTCTTCAGATGTCAAAAGTTTTGGTTTTTCAACGCCAAAAAGTGAAACCACAAGTAGAAAAAATAAAGCAGAGTATCGAAAAATATGTTGCACAAAATCACCTTTGGTAAAATAATGTTTTATTGTAGCAAAGAAGTCTAAATGTTTTTTAAATTACAACGATTTTTAGGGTATGATTGAATGTAAGATGTCAAAGCAGGAGTACGCTGTGGGTAAAAAGAAAAAAGAGAAATTAGTACTACAAAATGAAGAGCTTGTTATGGCAAAAGAGAGTCCAAAAGATAAAG
>JALRJJ010000044.1 GCA_023255095.1 bacterium | reverse complement strand
AAGACCTCCAGGACCCAGTGAAGAAATTCTTCTTTTGTGAGTAATTTCAGCCAACGGATTAGTTTGATCTCCAAATTGAGAAAGCTGACTAGTTCCGAAGAAAGTATTAATAACAGTTGTAACTAATCTCGAATTTATAAGATCTTGTGGAGTGATTGTCTCAGACTCTCTTAAATTCATTCTTTCATAAACGGTTCTCACCATTCTTGCTAATGCAGAATTAAATTGAACTTTAAGTTGCTCCCCAACAGTTCTTACTCTTCTATTACCTAAATGATCAATATCATCTGGAGCTTTCAAGCCTTTTCTCATTAATATTAAATATTTGATGGTGGTTAAAAAGTCATCAAGCGTTAAAACATTTTCATTTCCAGAGTTATCCAAATTAAATTGTTTATCTAATCTGTATCTACCAACTGCTCCTAAATCGTATTTCTTCGGAAAAAAGAATAGACGATTAATAAATTTTTCTGCCGCTTCAATACTTGGTGCATCGGTACCTCGAAGTAAAACATACAACCTCAATAAAGCATCTTCAGTATTTTTTGTTGGATCCTTCAAAATAGTATTATATAACATCATACTATCTATACTGTTTTTGATATCAACTACAGAAATGGTTTTAACTTTATTTTTTTTGAATAACTTAATTATAGATTCATTTAATGGAGTGCCAGATTCAGCAAATAATTCTCCACTATTCGTGTCAATAATATCTTCAATAATGACATAATTAGTTAATTCTGATTCATCAATTTTCACAGGATTGATTTCTAATGTTAAACCAAATGCGTCGAATAAATTTTTATCAGAACTATACCCTAGAGCTCTCAACAATATGGTTGAAGGGAACTTTCTTTTTCTATCAACAATGGTAAAAAGGACATCATTGATATCAGTAGTAAAATCAATCCAAGAACCTCTTATTGGAATTATTCTTGCATTATATAATTTAGCACCATTAGGATGAAGTTTATGATCAAAGAATGCACCTGGGGACCTTTGAAGCTGGGTTACAACAGTTCTTTCAGCTCCATTAATAATAAAAGTACCTTTATCAGTCATATATGGAATATTTCCAAAATAGACTGTTTGTGGAATAATTTGAGAAAATTTCTTTTTATCTTTCTCATCTGTGATTTTGAGCGTTAAATCGACATCAATAGATACACTATAAGTAATACCTCTGTCTGCACATTCTCTAGGAGTGTAACGAGGTTTCCCAATATGATAATTGTTGTACTCAAGCGTATAATTTTCATGAGTATCCTGTAAAGGAAATATGGTTGAGAAAGCTTCATGCAATCCAAACATATCACGTTTAGCAGGAGTAGTATCTTCTTGTAAAAAATCTTTGAAAGATTCAATCTGCAAATCGAGCAGATTTGGTAAATCTTCAATAGATTTTATTTTCTCAAAGTTATGTCTTTTATTAATCTTATTTTTCAAGATTGAATGCCTCCAAATTGATTGATTTAAATTACTTTATTACTGTAATTCAACAGTTGCTCCAGCTTCTTCTAACTGAGACTTCAACGCTTCAGCCTCATCTTTAGAAACGCCTTCCTTAATGGCTTTTGGAGCAGAATCAACCAATTCTTTAGCTTCTTTCAATCCTAAACTAGTTATTTCTCTAACAATCTTAATAACGCCTATCTTTGATTGTCCAGCCGCAGCTAAGACTACATTAAAGCTACTTTTTTCACCAGCATCTGCAGCACCAGCATCGCCAGCAGGGGCAGCGGCAGCGGCAGCAACTGGAACAGCAGCTGTAACACCAAATTTCTCTTCAATATCTTTAACTAACTCAGATATTTCTATCATATTAGCTTCTTCAAGATACTTTAATACATCTTCTCTTTTAACGCTCATTTTATTAACTACCTTTCTTTGATTTCATTTGTTCAAGTGTTCCTAAAAATCCTGATAGAGGACTTGCTAATGTTGCACTTAGTTTGCTCATTGGAGATTGCAACATACCAATTAATTGTGAAAGCAATTGTTCCTTAGATGGAAGGCTAGCTATACGATTAAATTGGTCGGGTCCAAAAATCTCTCCATTGATTATAAGTCCTTTTATTTCAGGTTTTTCAAAATCTTTTTTAAAATTCTTTATTACTTTTGCTGGATTGGTAGGATCATCATAACTCAAAGCAACAGCAGTTTGACCACTTAACATTTCATCAAGACCTTCAATTCCTACTTCTTTTGCAGCAATTTTTATAATTGTGTTTTTTGCTACAGTAAAATCAACATTATTTGCATAACAATCTTTACGTAATTGAGTTATAGCTGAAACATCCAATCCTTTGTAATCAGCAAAGTACATGGCGCTTGCTTTCTTAAATTTTTCAGTAACAGTTTTTACCGATTCGATATTTTTAATACTTGGCATATTAGTCAATCTCCACTTTAATTCCAGGTCCATGAGTAGATGAAATACTAATAGACTTTAAATATTTTCCCTTAAAGGAATTTGGTTTTGCTGATAAAACTGCTTGCTTAAAAGTATCAAAATTCTCTTTTAATTGAATTTCAGAAAATGAGGTTTTACCTATTGAAGAATGTAAAATTCCATTCTTTTCAACCCTTGCATCAATTTTTCCAGCTTTAAGTTCTTTTATTGAATTAGCAATATCAGTAGTTACTGTACCAGACTTTGGATTAGGCATTAAACCCTTAGGACCTAAAATTTTTCCAAGCTTACCTAATTCAACCATTAGGTCAGGGGTGCAAACAATTCGATCAACATCAGCCCAACCATTCTTAATTTTTTCTAAGAATTCTTCCTTACCAACTAAATCAGCACCGGCATCTTTTGCTTCTTTTTCTTTATCAGCATTCACAATAGCAAGGACAGAAACCTCTTTACCAACACCGTTAGGTAGATTAATACTAAGACGAATATTCTCTTCGGCATGTCTAGGGTTTACTCCAAGATTAAAGGCCACATCAACAGATTCTGCATAAGAAGATCTTTTTAATGATAATAAAAGATTAATAGCATCAGAAACGTTATAATTAAAATTCCTATCAAATTTATCTTCAATTGATTTAAAATATTTACTCATCTTAATACCTCAATACCCATACTTACTGCAGTACCTGCAATCATTTCAGAAGCTTGTTCTAAAGTGTGGCAATTTAAGTCTTTAAATTTAATTTCTGCAATTTTTTTACATTGCTGAAATGAGATAGTGCTTATTTTGTTTTTGTTTGGCTCTTGAGAACCTTTACTAAGATTGAGTTCCTTCATAATTAAAGTAGATGCAGGTGGAGATTTTGTTATGAAAGTAAAAGATCTATCTTTATAAACAGTTATAACAACAGGGGTTAGGGTTCCTTGAAGCTCTTTAGTTTTTTCGTTAAAAGCATTGCAAAAGTCCATTATATTAACACCATGTTGACCCAAAGCTGGACCAACGGGAGGAGCTGGATTGGCTTTACCAGCCGGTATCTGCAACTTAATTAAACCTGTTATCTCTTTTTTTTCAGCCATTTTAATTCTCACTTGTAATTTGATTTACACTTAATTCTATTGGAGTAGGTCTGCCAAAAATATTAACATTAACTTTGATTGTACTTCTATCGCTGATTTCTTGGACTAAACCATCAAAATCTTTAAATGGACCATCAATGACTCTTACTGCATCCCCTACTTTAAATGGAATATTATCCGCTAATAATAGAGACTCTTCATCAACATCATTAACTCCAGTCATTCTTCGCACTTCATCATCAGATAATGAAGTTGGATTTCCTTTAGGGCCAACAAAACTCATTACTCCATTAATATTTTCAATGAAGAATTTGGATTGCTGATTCATATTCATCTTCATCATAATATATCCAGGAAAGTAAACTTTTTTCTTGATTTGTTTTTTGCCATTCTTGATTTCAACAACATTCTCCATAGGAACAAGAATATCTTCAATATCTGTAGATATTGAGTTGTCTAAAGACAATTCTCTAAAGATACTTTCCTTAATCTTTTCTTCTTTTCCTGAGATGACTCTTAAACTATACCAATTCATACAAACAACCTAATCACTTTTTGGATAACCCAATCTATTCCAAATAAAAAAACAGCAAATAAGATAAAAAAGACAATAATAAGATAAGTAGATCCTCTTAGCTCTTGATAAGAAGGCCAAACGACTTTATTCATTTCGATGTAAACCTGACTAAAAAAATCTTTTATTCTACTAAACATTTTTTTTCCTTATGCAGGTGAGGCAGGAATTGAACCCGCAACCCCCGGTTTTGGAGACCGATGCTCTACCAATTGAGCTACTCACCTATTTGCTATTTATTTTATTTCTTTAAAAAGAACATGCTTTCTAGCAACCGGATCAAACTTTTTATATTCAAGTTTTTCAGGATGTTTCGTCTTGTTTTTTGTTACAGTGTAACGAAAACCTGTTCCGGCTGTACTTTCAAGCCTAACAATTGCTCTTTTACTATTACCTGCCATTATTCAACTATTTTAGTAACAACTCCAGCACCAACAGTGTGGCCACCTTCTCTAATAGCGAATCTTAGCTCTTCATTCATAGCTATCGGTGTAATTAACTCAACATTAATCTCTATATTATCACCAGGCATTACCATTTCAGTTCCTGAAGGAAGAGTAACAACACCTGTCACATCAGTAGTTCTGAAGTAGAATTGTGGCCTATAATTGTTGAAGAAAGGAGTATGTCTACCACCCTCTTCTTTTTTGAGAACATAAACATTTGCTGAGAACTTGGTATGAGGTTTAATAGATCCTTTTTTGGCAGCTACCATTCCTCTTTTTAAATCAGTCTTCTCAATACCTCTCATCAAAAGACCAGCATTATCGCCAGCTTCACCCTCAGTAAGAGTTTTTTGGAACATTTCAACTCCAGTAATCACTGTAGTTAAGTTACTTCCAAGACCTACTAATTCAATTTCGTCACCAACTTTAACTTTTCCTGACTCAATACGTCCAGTACCAACAGTACCACGTCCAGTAATACTAAACACATCTTCAATCGGCATCAAAAATGGCTTATCAATGTCGCGTTTTGGTTGTGGAATGAATTCATCACATGCCTTCATCAACTCAGCGATACAAGCAGTAGCATCTGCATCACCAGGATTTTCAAGAGCTTTTAAAGCACTTCCTTTAACAATTGGAGTGTTATCACCATCGAATTCGTATTCATTTAAAAGATCTCTTAATTCAAGTTCAACTAGTTCTAATAACTCGGGATCATCAACTTGATCTACTTTGTTCATAAAAACTACTAAACTTGGAACATTTACCTGACGAGCAAGCAATACGTGTTCACGAGTTTGAGGCATAGGACCATCAGCAGCACTTACTACAAGGATTGCTCCATCCATTTGAGCAGCACCAGTGATCATGTTTTTAATATAGTCAGCGTGACCAGGACAGTCAACGTGAGCATAGTGTCTATTATCAGTCTCATATTCAACATGAGCAGTCTGAATAGTGATACCTCTTTCTCTTTCCTCAGGAGCATTATCGATAGTATCAAAATCACGCTTAGCAGCCAAACCAAGCAAGGACTGTGTTTGAGTGATAGCAGCAGTCAAAGTGGTTTTACCGTGGTCAACGTGACCAATAGTACCAATATTGCAGTGAGGCTTATTTCTAACAAATGTTTCTTTAGCCATTTTATTTTATCTCCTTGTTTATAAACAATTTTTTTTGAGCCTACGACCGGGATCGAACCGGTGACCTCTTCGTTACCAACGAAGTGCTCTACCTACTGAGCTACGTAGGCAATCTTTTGAGCGAGTGACGCGATTCGAACGCGCGACCCTCAGCTTGGAAGGCTGATGCTCTACCAACTGAGCTACTTCCGCAAAATGCGTGTGGGAGTGGATGGACTCGAACCACCGATGTCTTCCGACGACAGATTTACAGTCTGCTGCAATA